>CAZQKF010000126.1:0-6183 GCA_964593645.1 uncultured Desulfobulbus sp. | reverse complement strand
GGCCAGTACTGATTTCAGCGGAGCAACCGTTGATACCCTGCAGATCAAGGCGCCGACGGTACGCGACACACAGTCCAAAACCCTGCTGGCCAAAATTGATTTCATCACCGGCAGGAACATTAAGGCGGATGCTCAGGCAACCGTCTCTCTTGACTCTCTGAGCACGGGCAAAGGAACCTTTCTTCTCAAGGACGGAAAAAAGGAAAAACCGCAGGCCACGCTGGCCAAGGTTAACGTGAAAAAAATTGCCTGGTCAAATGAAAACGGCCTCTTTATTGACAACGTTGCCTTAAACTCTCTCGTTGCCCGGTATGAAAGGGGAAAGGAAAAAACAGCTGATACAAAGAGCATCAAGAAAAAACAACCGGCTAAGAAGAAAAAAAAGGCCGGGGAAAAAACTGAACCCGCAGCGGTACCAATTCAAATCAATACCATTGCTCTTACCGGCAAAAGTGCTTTCAGGTTTGCTGATAAGTCACTTACAACGCCCTTTTTTGCAACCCTTGCCCTGGAAAAAGTCGAGCTGAAAAATATCAACTCGAAAAAACCCAAAAAACCCATGTCGTACCTGGTTAAGGGAAAAATTGACAAGTATGCCCCGCTGAAAATCTCCGGTACAGCCACCCCGTTTGCCAAGGATCTTCAGGTTGATGCAAAGATTGAGCTGCGCAATTATTCCATGCAGCAGCTCTCGCCCTACATCACCGATGCCATCGGCACAAAGTTTAACAAGGGCCAGTTGACGATTACCTCGGATGTCAATATTGCAAAAGGGCAGCTGGACCTGGAAAATCACCTTGTAATGCAGGATATCGAGGCTGAAACTGTCAGTGACGAGCTGCTTGAGAAACTCAACAACAAGCTGCCTGTTCCCCTGGATATGGCCCTTTCCATGCTACGTGACAGAAATGGTGACGTCGCCCTGAGCATTCCGGTTTCAGGGCCGCTTGATCATCTCAGCGTCAATCCAACTGATATCATTGTTACGGCACTGGGCACTGCCATCGGCGTTGCAGTCACACCTTACCTGGCCTACACGGTCCTCGGCCCGGCAGGGGCGCTTGCCTACGTAGGCATGAAGGCGGGACAGGCAATGCTGGACACCCATTTTCCAACCCTGGAATTTGAAAACCAGGCAACCGAGTTAACCGATGACCATAAAAAAACCCTGGAAAAGGTGGGTAAGATACTTGAAGGCCATAAAGATAAGGATTATTCCATCTGCTCCAAGGTACTGCTCTGGGAAATGGCAGGGGATATGGAAAGAAATTTTGAAAATCAGCAGAAGCTGCTGAAGAATGCCGATATGCGAAAACAGCTCCTGGTCATCGGCAGCAAGCGGGCGGAAAACGTGCAGAAATACCTGCTGGATGAATTTTCCGTAAACAAAGACCACCTGCTGATCTGCGCGCCAAACGTCAACTTTGATCCTAAAGGAAAGCCCATGGTCGGCTTCAGGGAATAAGAGACAATGAAACAGCGAATAAGCGGAATTTTACTGCACCCGACCTCACTTCCCTCTCCATGGGGCATCGGTGATTTAGGGCCGAGCGCTCATGCCTTTATTGATTTTCTGCACACCTCCGGACAAGGTGCCTGGCAGATGCTGCCCCTGGGACCGACCGGATACGGTGATTCTCCGTACCAATCGCTATCGGCCTTTGCCGGCAATCCCATGCTGATCAGCCCGGATCTCCTGCTCGCAGAAGGACTGTTAACGCCGGAAGATATCGAGCCGCTGACCTTCAGTGATGACCACGTGGACTTTGGCCACGTACTTCCCTTTAAGCGTGCTCTCCTGAACAGGGCGTACAAGACATTTGCCGGGGAGAAACCGCCGGAAATCAATGCCCGGTACACGCATTTTTGCGATGAGCACGCCCTGTGGCTGGATACGTTCTGCCTGTTTGCCGCGATCAAGGACTTTCACCGGAACGGTCCATGGACCAGTTGGCCCAAAGAGCTGATTCAGCCTGAGCAGGAGACACTTGCCGCCTGGTCGGCCAGGCTTGCCCCGGAAATCAGGCGACACAGTTTTATTCAGTTTCTTTTCTTTGACCAATGGGAACGGCTGCATGACTATGCGGCCGCACAGGGTGTCCAGCTCATTGGCGATATCCCTATTTTTGTCGCCCATGACTCCAGCGACGTCTGGAGCCACCAGCAGTGGTTTCACCTGGACATACAGGGTAAGCCCACCGTTGTGGCCGGGGTACCGCCGGATTATTTCAGCGCCACGGGACAGCGCTGGGGCAACCCGCTCTTTAACTGGCCGCAGCTGAAAAAAGAGGGCTACTCCTTCTGGGTGCAGCGGTTCAAACTGCTTGCCCGGATGTTTGACTGCATCCGTATCGACCATTTCAGGGGCTTTGCCGGCTATTGGGAAATCCCGGCTGCTGAAAAAACCGCAGTCAACGGCCGCTGGAAAAAAGGGCCGGGTGCTGAACTGTTTAAGGTGATTGAACAGGAAATCGGCAGTGATGTACCCATCATTGCCGAAGATTTAGGAGTTATCACCGAAGATGTCACAGAACTGCTGGACGAACTTGGATTTCCGGGAATGGCAATCCTTCAGTTTGGTTTTGAAGCCGGAGAGGCCGAGAGCAGCATATCCCCCTTCCTCCCCCATAATCACCGCACAAACCAGGTTGTCTACACCGGAACCCACGACAACGACACCATCCGCGGCTGGTGGGACAAGCAGCCGGAAGAGATCAGAGATTTTACCCGCCGCTATCTCAACATCGACGGCAGCATCATCCATAGAGACATGATTCGGGCTGCCCTGTCCTCAGTTGCCCATCTTGCTCTGTTTCCCTTGCAGGATCTGCTCGGCCTGGGTAACGAGGCGCGCATGAACATGCCGGCTACCTCCAGCGGCAACTGGCAATGGCGCTTTACAGCAGACAACCTCTCTCCGGAGCTTGCCGAAGATCTACGACAGATCACACAGCTCTACGGCAGAATAGAAGCTGAAGCCGCCACGGCAGAGGAGCCGACAGAGTTACGCGCAGACTGAGCAGGCCTGCTGCCTACAGGGGCTGGTTGGCGGCTACATACTCAATCATCTGATCCGGAGTCACAATCGGGCCGATGGTGGCCTTCAGGGCGGCTAGATCCCTGCGCCAGGTGTCCAGGGTATGAAAAAATGCTTCCGGCATCCCCTTTTCCCGGGAAAACTCGACTATTGACATGTCAACCCGCTTGATCAGGTTTTCCGTATACAGAGAAAACTGCATGGTATACAGATCTTTGTCGTAGTCTTTGTCAATTACCTCTGCAAACAGTTTTTTCAAATCCTGATACTTGGGGATCCGGCCGATGGGGGTCCAGATGGTTTCCACCTCCCTCTGGTGCATGAGCGCCATGATCCGCATCCAGACCCTGGTGTCGCGTTTTTCTCCAATCAGGCCGTCTTCCTCACCCGGAGCAAGAATATCGCGGCCGCTTTTATGGAGCCAGTAGTTCACCTGAAAGGCAGAAGGCAGGTTCTCTTCGGCAATGGCCGGGTTTTCCCCAAAGGCTTTATAGTGGCTGATATAATGGGCCAGGGGGCCGGGGAAAAAAGCCTCGTTGGCAAAGGGAGATCTCTTTTCACTGCCGTCGGCACCGATCTCGGTTGCAGTGGTGGCAGAGCGGATAATAGCACCGTGCACGACACCGTTCATCCAGTCATGGGCCATGACAATGGTGGGCATGGTGGTATAATCCCGGCCCCCAAACAGCAGCGCGCTTAACTTCACGCCCTCGGGACGTTCCGTAGCCGGATCATAGTTATCCAGGGTGTCCAGGGCAATGGTGAAGCGGGCATTCTTGTGGGAGGCAGGCTTGCCTGATTTTGCCGTCCAGGTACCGGCAAAATTACGCCCCCTGGTTGGCAGCGATTCGCCCATTCCCACCCAGTACGGCTTGTCGTCATTGACCAGCAGGTTGGAGAAAATAACTTCCGTGCCCGCCTGGGTGAGAATCTTCATGGTCTCGGGATCATCCTCCCGGTTCACGCCTTCAATGATGCCGAACATCCCCTTTTCCGGATTGACCGCCCGTACCTCACCGCTGTCGGCATCAATAAAAATCTTGGCCAGGTCATCCCCCACCAGATGGGTGCCGGTCATGGCGGTTCCGGTCTTGCCGCAGCCCGAAGGATAGGCACCTGCGAAATACACCACCCCGTCTTCCATGTTAAAGCCGGTGATAAACATATGTTCATCCAGCCGCTCACCAAAATGATTGCGAATATTGTTCATGTTGGCAAAGCGGTGGTTGATCTTTTTCGGGGCAATGGAGTTGCCCGCATACTGGTTATTGCTGCTGTAGGAACGAAAACGCTCAACATCCATATAAATTCGGCGCTCGCCCAGATTGGCCGAGACATTGGTCTCGGTCAGCTTGCCTGCACTGTGATAGTTGATAAACATATACCCCTTATCGGCAACATCCTGGGAAAAAGCCGCCGGATCTATCATTCTGTACAGAATATATTCACTGTGAATGACATAGTAGGAATCAGTGACCTGCAAAGTAGGATCAGACACCGGACTACCCACCGGGCCGCGGGAGATAAAGGAGACAATCATCTCCTTGTTGTCCATGATATCGGTAAAAATGGTGCGGGCCTCAACCACGCCGGCACGGTGCTCGATTTTCTTCTGCAGCGAGCTGATCTCCGTATCTGCGTAGGCAAGATACTTGGTGTTTGCCGTATCCCTACCCTGGTCGTCCGGACCATCAAAATGGCAGGTATGATTCTCCCTGGTCAGGGGGAACTCTTCACCTGCCTCTAATGCCCGTTGCCGGATATACTCCATATCTTCGACAGATCCGGTGTTGATGAAAATGGAGACCGGACTCATGCGGGTAGAACCGTTATAAATGGGCTCAATAATCGCCGAAGAGCAGGATGCCAGCTTAAGTGCGTTCTCCTCATCCATTAAACTCAGGAGATAGGTCTTCATCATTTCAAGCCGTGATATATCTTTATCGTGGCTGTGTCGTGGAGCTGTGGTAGTGGTGTTCTTCTCTTTCATAAAAGGCCTTTTTTCATCAAGGGTACATTCGTTGAATGGATTACTGAAAAATGAACAGAATACCTGGTAGTAAAGAGTAGATGCAGGTGAGCGTCAATCGTTTTCTCAAAATAGTCGACAGGGGGAAAGGATCCCCTGCAGAAGAATACAGGGGAGGTACTGCAAAGAGAGAGAACTGTGTATTTCTTGCCGTGGAGGGGAAAACCACCCGACGCTGCCGTCCGGGCAGCGTCGGGTAATGATCAGTACCAGGTGCTACCCGAGGCAGTCGCCTGTGCCTGGACCGAAACCGGTGCCGTCCTGCGGGCCTGTGCCGGTTCCGGTACCATCTCCGGGCCCGTTACCGTTTCCACCCTGTCCACCGCTACCGGAGCCGTCTCCAGGTCCATTGCCGCCATTACCGTTTCCACCCCGGGCCAGTAACGGTGTATGCACCAGGGTAAATCCTGCATCAAGACAGTCACCTGTACCCGGCCCATTCCCTGTTCCATCCTGCGGCCCGCTTCCCGTACCGGTTCCGTCGCCCGGGCCGTGTCCGTTACCGGCCATAACCGGAACCGCCAACATCAGGATAGCTGCTGCTGTAAGACAAATCTTTGCAATTTTGGTTGTACGCTGCATCTGAAACCTCCGTTAAATTAAATTCCCTGGGCAGATGAATCAGGCCGTCCTGACTTCCGTATGTTGCACCCATCGGGAGAACTTACTGGGACAACGGCCGAGCAAACCAAAGGTTACAGTTTTTATTTTTTTGCTTAAAAATAAAAATTTCAGCTAAAATAACGTAACCTTTTGTCAGCAAAAACGTTATGCAAGTACGGTGAATACTTTTAAAAAATTCTATACAGCATATAAGGAGCGTCTTTTTGGCTACTTACTGCGGAAGACAGGCAACTATTCACTGGCTGCCGATATCATGCAGGAAAGCTTTACCCGCTACCTTGAACGCTACAGGGACAGGGAGCAAACCCCTGCCCTGCTGTTCACCATTGCCAGAAACCTGCTGTACGATCACAGCCGGAAAAACCGTTTTGACACCCCCTACGAGGAAGAGCAGCATGGGTTGGCTGTTGACCGGGAAAATGAATACTTTATTCAAGAAGAGTACAGACGGGTTCTGCGGGCCATGCGCAAGCTCAGTGACGAAGAACAGGAC
>CAZQKF010000125.1:0-6195 GCA_964593645.1 uncultured Desulfobulbus sp. | reverse complement strand
GACTAATCATGACATCCGGCTTGGTTTAATTAAATCCTTTGTCTTTGCCCTGCTGCTGGTCTGGATCAGCCTGGGGCGAGGCTACTTTGTTCAACAGATCCGTGGCGTTGGTTTCGGTGCTGAAAGTGTCAGTAAGGTGACCACGCAGGCTGTGGTTATGTCTTCAATTTCAGTGCTGATCTTTGATTATCTGCTGACAGCGGTGCTGCTGTAATCATGTCTGTGTCAGCCAACATTTCTGATCTACCGGCCATCGAATTTGTCGACGTGGTCAAAACGTTTGGCGAACGCTCAACCCGTCATATCGTGCTGCACGGTATCAGCTTTTCCGTACCCCGTGGCCGGACAACCTTCATTGCCGGCGGCAGCGGCCAGGGAAAGAGTGTAACCCTTAAGTTGATCCTGGGGCTGCTGCGGGCAGACAGCGGCCAGGTTCTGGTGGACGGACAGGACGTCGCTCAACTGCGACGCCGGGAATTACAGAAGCTGCGAACACGATTCGGAGTGCTCTTTCAAGGCTCAGCCCTGTTCGATTCTCTTTCAGTTTTTGAAAATATTGCTTTGCCGCTTCGGGAACGAACCAGGCTCTCTGAGGCCGAGATCAGAGAACAGGTGATGGCAACACTTGCACAGCTTGATCTGACCGGGCATGAGGAGAAATTTCCAGCCCAGCTCAGTGGTGGTATGAAAAAAAGAGTCGGCCTGGCCCGCGCCTTGCAGCTTAAACCGGAGATTGTGCTCTTTGATGAGCCTACCACCGGTCTTGATCCGGTGATGACCCAGGAAATCTATCAGCTCTTTTACCGGTTGCAAAAAAAATTGGGTTATACCGCTGTTATTGTCAGCCATGACATTCCCAGAGTCTTTGATCTGGCTGACCAGATTATCCTGCTCAATAAGGGTGAGGTGGATGTCTTTACCGGTGTTGAGCAGATAAGAAATTCGAAAAAACCGTATATTCGTGAGTTTGCCGAGATGACCATGGGGGAGTTGTTTAAATCGGGTAAAGAGTAATGTTAATTATACAGTCATCTATTTTTAAGATATGCAGTTGTGGCGTGTTGTTATGGAGGATTTATGAATAATTCCCGAGTAGAAATTAGTGTAGGTATCTTTCTTGTTCTGGGCTTTGTTGCCTTTGGCTGGCTGGCCATGCAGCTTGGTGAGGTAACCTGGCTCAGCGGCAGTAGAACCTATACTGTTTATGCTGATTTTGATAATATTTCCGGCGTCAAGCCGGGTGCTGAAGTTCAGATTGCCGGGGTAACAGTTGGCTCGGTAACCGGGCTTGTATTGAATAAATATGATCAGGCCCGGGCACAGCTGCAGTTGAACAAAGAGATTAAACTTGCCAAAGACTCCATTGCTTCAGTCAAATCTCAGGGTATTATCGGGGATAAGCTCATTCAGATTACCCCGGGTGGAGATAAGGAACTGTACAAGGCTGGTGACGTGATTGTGGATACTGAATCCTCTGTGGACCTTGAGTCCCTTATCTCTAAATTTGCCTTTGGCGGGGTAAAGTAATTGCTATGAAATCTTGGTCTCGTCTTGCTGTTGTTTTTTTTGCGGTTCTACTGCTTGTTGGAATGACTGTTCCGCCTGCCTGTCCGGCTGCTGATAACGGTGAGGTGGATTTTCTCAATGATGATTTTTATAAAAGCGAACCTGAAGCCGAGGATGTTGGTGACCCGCTTGAATCTTTTAACAGGGCGATGTTTCAGTTCAATGATTTTACCTTTACCTGGCTGTTTAATCCTGTAGCAACAGGATATAGCTATGTCGTCCCGACCGATATTCGCGGTTCTGTAGGGAATTTCTTTTATAACCTTCAAGAACCTGTTCGCGCACTGAACGCAATGCTGCAGGGTCGACTTTCTGATGCCGGCACCCTGCTTGTACGATTTGTCATCAATACCACCGGCGGTGTGGCCGGTTTAGGTGACCCTGCAGGTCGTGAACTGGGATTTAAAGCAGTTGAGGCAACGCTTGGAGAAACACTTGGCGTCTGGGGTATAGGAGACGGATTTTACCTGGTGGTTCCCTTTTACGGTTCTACTACTCTGCGTGACTTTGGCGGGGATATAGTTGATGGGCTTGCGCTGTCACCGTATTATTACTGGGCAGATGGTTGGGATGCTGCAATTGGCATTTACCTCGGCAAGGAGACGAATAAGCTCTCCCTGCATCTTGGTGAGTATGAAGACATGAAAAGTTGGAGTTTCGACCCATATATAGCGCTGCGAAACGGTTATTTCCAGTATCGCAAAAGATTGAGAGATCATATTATTCCGGAGTATGAGCAGTAAAGCTCTTCAGGTGATTGTATCGTATACGTACGAAGGTAAAATTAAATCATGAATGCATTAATTAAATATTATCGAAATCTTATAGGGCTGGCCTTGCTTCTTGCCCTGTTCCTTCCCTTGGGGGGTGTTCAGGCAGCGGTGCCGGATCCTACAGAACAGCTGAAGCCCTTTCTTGATCGCATTGTGACTCAGCTGAAGAGTAAAGATTTTAGAAATGATCTCTCGTGTCAGCAATGTAAGCGTATTGTTGATCTTGCCTCTGAGCATTTTGATTTTTATGAGATGTCCAAGCGGGTACTAGGCAAGCAGTGGCGTACCCTGTCTCAAGAGCAGAAGGATCAGTTTGTTTCACTGTTCACCCAACTGCTGCAGTATGCGTATATCGGCAAAGTCGAGGATTACGTAGATAAAAAAATTGAATTTAAGGGGCAGCGTATCAGGGGCAAGAGGGCCGAAGTGCAGACTCTTCTGGTGGACAAGGATAAGTCTATTCCTGTCTCCTACATTTTGATCCTGAAAGGGGACAAGTGGATGGCCTATGACATCATTGTTGAGGGAGTCAGCTTGATCCGTAACTACATGGAACAGATACGAAGTTTGCTCCGAACGGAAAAATTTTCAGGTCTGATAACCCAGTTGGAGAAAAAAATTCAAACCCTTGAAGATGAGAAGAATAAAGAGAATGCCGAGGCTGCTGCCGAGGCTGCTGCTCCCGCCCCTGCAGCTAACAGTTCAAATCCCATATAACTGCAGGCAGAGCAGTAAGAGCGTGTAGCTGAACGCTGAAAATCCCGTGGCCAGTATGACAATGGTTCCGGCCAGATCCCCATCCCCTCCCATTGAACAGGCCATGATATAAGTGGCCACTGCTGTCGGGGCCCCTGCCATGAGCAGGCCGATGGCAAAATCCAGCCCGGTTATGTCAAGCAGTACCATAAACCCTGTTGTAATCAGCGGCAGCAGGATCAGTTTGAAGGAAACTGCAAGTCCTGCCTTGCCCACGTCCCCTTTGATCTTTTCCAGAGAAAAACTTTCTCCAATAGCAAGCAGGGCCAGCGGCAGGGTCATGCCGGTGGCAATGGACAGGGTTCTGTCTAACACTGTGGGCATGGGAAACTGGAAATAACTCCAGAGAATACCGGCCAGCGAGGCCAGGATCAGGGGATTATAGATGATCTGCCTGATAATATCCTGAGAGCTGCTGCGCTGTTTATGCTGGGGCAGGGTCAGGGCGAGGATGGCAAAGAAATTAAGTACCGGAACCAGGAAGCCAAGAAGAATACCGGCTCTGGTCAGCCCTGCATCACCGTAGGCATTGTAGACAATGGCCAGCCCGATATAGGCCAGGTTGCCCCTGAATGATCCCTGGCAGAAGGCCCCGTGTATCGGCGCAGCGAATCTGCCGAGATATCCTGCGATATAGGCCAGCAGAAAACCGCAGCCCACTGCACTGCCGGTGGCAAGGACCAGTTTGAAATTAAAACTGGCGGAAAAATCTGCAGTGGAGATTTTGTAAAACAGCAGCAGCGGCAGGCAGACATAAAAGATCAGCCTGTTCACCTGCACAAAAAAAGCTTTGTCTACAAGCTCGATCCGGCGGATACCATAGCCTAGTGCAATAACCAGGAAGACCGGCAGGACAATTTCCATAACGTTGAACATACTCTTTCTTACCTGAAATTATTCTGGTTTGCCAGCGCTAAAGAGTTGGCAGATGTACTCTCTGTGACTATCTATAAAGGGGGAATGAGAAGATCTTTACAGTAAAGAGATACTGCGTTGTTATGGATTTTTGGAGTTTTAAATGAAAGAAATAAAGATTACAGCTAAACAACCCAACTCAAAGATGTGTTTTGTCTGCGGCCTGGACAACGAATTTGGTCTGAAAAGTCGTTTCTATGAGTTGGAAACTGGTGAATTGTTGGGTATTTTTAAGCCGGCAGAAGAGCATCAGGGATATCCGGGCCGACTGCACGGTGGGCTGGCTGCGACCTTACTTGATGAGACGATTGGCCGGTCAATTATGATCACCCGTTCAGACAATATATGGGGGGTAACTGTTGATTTTTCCATGCGATTGAAGAAACCCGTGCCCCTGGCAGGTGAAGTTCGGGTGCTGGCCCGGATAACTGATGAAAATAAGCGATTTTTTGAAGGAAGCGGAGAGGTCATTCTCGCTGACGGCACGATAGCTGTTGCCGGCAAGGGACGGTATCTTAAAATGGATATCAATAAGATCGCTGATTTTGATGTAGATGAACAGCAGTGGCGGGTGGCACCTTCACCCGATGACCCCGAAACAGTGGTTTTGTAACTGTTCAGGGGAATTTTTCAGTCTTTGTTGGAAGCCGGTTGTTTCTCCAGGTTGTTCATAAGCCCGGGATAGGACTTTCGATGATCTGTAAGGGCCCTATCTACTTTTTTTCGAAAGGTTGTCAGCACAAAATTTATCTCGGTTATTTCCGCTTCAATGGCCTCAAGCGTTGCTGTGGCCTGGATAAAGACCGGTTGTGATTCAATAATATTCTGTTCTATTTTTTTGCGAACAGGAGCAGGTATTCCCAGCAGATCGGCAATGGGGCTGGCCAGGGCCGCCCAGATTTCCGGGGGATTGTCTGTTGGTTTTCGCGAGTAGATCTGTTTGATCTCCTTGGCTGATTTTCGGGAAAGCAGGCTGCGGATTTCAGTCCCTTTGCCGCCTGCATCTGAGGAAATCAGATGTCTTGCATATTTTCTGAGCTTATCAAGTGCGCCCTGGGCATCGTCACGTCGCTTCTGCAGCCGCAGGAAGATCGGTTCAAGCTTCTGTTGCAAAGAGGCTAGACGGATATTAGCATCCACCGAGTTGGGTGCATCGGTCAGGTCGGAACTGCTGATCTGCTTGAACTCTTCATTCAGATTCTGCGGAACTTCAACGCCGAGCTGGGCCAGGCGTGTGAGGTTAAAGAGACTCTTTATGGTTTCCTTGCTGTTTTCCAAAACAATCACCCTTTGGGCAGAGTAATGCGCTCATCAGATTTTAAATCCTTGTTGGGCTGAAAGAGAATAATCGTCTTGCCGATAAGCTGCACCAGAGCAGTTTTGGTTAACTTAGCCAACGTTGCTGCGGCCTCTTTTTTAGGAACAGCACAGTTCTGGCCCAGCTTGATCTTGATTAACTCCCGCGTTTTCAGGGTATCGGCCACTGACTGCACCACGGTTTCAGAGAGGCCTTCCCGACCTACAAACACGACTGGGTCCAGGTGGTGGGCCAGGCCGCGCAAATATTTTTTTTGTTTTCCGGTCAAGGTAATCTGTTGTGGTGTTTTTTTATTTGAAGACATAGTTTATTGTATTTATGTTATTTTATAGGTTCGGGCAAAGATGTCAAAGGGAATTCCTGTAGGACAAATCTGCTCATGTTGCATGTGGCGCTGTTCCTGGTCTGTATCAGGCAAACAGGCTGGTAAAGATACGATAGCCGCCCACCCAGGTGCCGATGCTTGATCCCATGCCGGTCATGAAAAAGACGAGGAAGATGCGCAGCAGTTTATTCTGCCACCAGCCGCGCAGGGTACCGATGTCGGTGGAAACCGCCTCAAATTCTTTGACCACCGGCGGTTTGGTCATAACCTGGACAAAGGCGCAGACATAGCCGGCCCCAATGACCGGGGTCAGGCTGGTTATCGGGGCCCCTAAAAAAGCTGAAAGGATGGTTGCCGGGTGGCCCAGGGCGATCGCGGCCCCGATAGCGGCAGGTATGCCGTTGGCCAGGATCCAATACAGGGCATTTGCTCCGGCCTCACTTGCTCCCTGACGAAAACCAATGGCAGCAAGAAACAGTAAAATAGCCGCCGGGATTGACCAGCCTGCAATTTTCCATCCTTTGGAGATAGGCGGGATGGTA
>CAZQKF010000124.1:0-6223 GCA_964593645.1 uncultured Desulfobulbus sp. | reverse complement strand
ATGGGGTTTCGTTTATAAGCCATGGCGGAACTGCCAACCTGTTTCTTGGCAAAAGGCTCCTCCTGAACCTTAAGGTTTGAAAGAAGTCGCATGTCAACGGCAAACTTATGGGCTGAAGACCCAACGCCAGCAAGAGTTTCAGCTGTTTTCATGTCAAGTTTTCGGGGATACGTCTGACCTGTTACTGGAAAGACGGTATCAAAACCAAGTTTTTCTGAAACCAATCGATCGAGCTCGCGAACTTTTCCGTGATCTCCCTGAAATAGCTCAATAAAAGTAGCCTGAGTACCAACAGTACCTTTAGCCCCGCGGGCCTTAACCTGCTTCTCAAGAGATTCAATATACTCAAGATCCATGAGCAGATCCTGAATATACAGGGTGTTACGTTTGCCAATCGTAGTCGGCTGGGCTGGCTGATAATGGGTAAAGCCGAGAGTGGCCATATTCCTATAGTTTCGACAAAAAACAGCAAGCTGCGCAATAACGTTAATCAAAGTTTTCTTGATCAGCTGCAGGGCCTGTTTTTGAATAATCAGATCTGTATTGCAGACAACAAACTGGGAAGTTGCTCCCAAGTGAATGATTGCCTCAGCTTTAGGGCATTGCAGGCCATAGGCATACACATGAGCCATAACATCGTGACGGATTTCTTTTTCCTTGGCTGCAGCGATATCAAAATCTATATCATCAACATGACTTTTAAGTTCGTCAACCATTTCACGGGTAACAAGATCAAGGCCAAGCTCATACTGTGCCTCGGCCAGGGCCACCCAGCAGCGTCTCCAATGCGAAAATTTAAAGCGCTCGGAAAAAAGCTCCTGCATTTCAATGCTTGTATAACGACTGACAAGTGGTTCCTGGTACACATTACGATTCATCAGAGTTTCCTCAGAGTTAAACAGGTAGATTAATTATAATATAAAACTTATTGATTTAAGGGAGTAACTGAACAATTCACATCATGTCACATGGTAACCTAATCTTTGCAAATCAAGTTGGCATTAGACCGCACTGACGACCAAAAGTCCACCGTAAAGCAACTTCCTGGTACGTACTGCTTGATCTCAAGGCTTTTAAAGTGGTTTTAGCCATTATTTAGGTTATTTTCACAATGTCGCATAATATATATTATGTTAAATTATTATATATATCATAAAATTAACCAGTTGGCTGAATATGGACTGCGTGTGCCTCTATCCTCTCCCGCCCTCGAAAGCTTGTTTGTTTTAATTTAAAACTCAAGTCAATCGGATTGGCGGTGTCCTTAAAACTTCTTTCCATGAAAAAACCAATACCACTCACCTGCTGCCCATTGACCTGCAAAGAGAATTTTAAATGCTCGCGGAGGCGCGAAACTTTGCTCAGTCGGATATTCTTCAAAAGAAAAATCGGTTCGTGGTTACCCTGGCCAAAAGGTTCCATTTGACGCAGTACCTGAATCAGGGCTTTGCAGTCATCCTGGTTCAGCAAAACTCTGTCTATCATCAGCTGCTTTGGTTGACTTGTATCTATCATGTTTTCTATACACGCATTAAATGTATCACTAAACAGAGTCAAGTTGCCGGATTCAATAGTAACGCCTGCAGCCATCGCATGACCTCCAAACTGCACTAATGCTTCTTCGCACTCATTTAAGGCTCTGAATAAATTTATATTCTCAATCGATCTCCCTGATGCTTTGAGGTTTTTACTCCCTGGAGCTGTATCCTCTGTGAAGACCAGTACCGGCAAGTTAAACCTATCAACGATCCGCGCAGCAAGTATTCCGATTACTCCCGGGTGCCAGTTTTTTCCATACAATACCAACCCCTTCCTGCCTTGGCCTGCCTGTTGGCCTGCCTGTTCCATTGCACTTTCAAGAGCTGTTTTTTCAAGTTCCCTGCGTTCGCAGTTAGCAGATTCAAGCGCAGCAGCGAGCTGCATCGCCTTATCGCTTTTCTTGCACAACAAAAGTTCTGCGGCAAGCTCCGGTTTGCCGAGTCGACCAGCAGCATTAATCCGTGGTGCAAGCCTGAATGATATGTCTTCCGAGCTTACCGTGCCGCTATTCGCCTTGGAGCATTCGCATAATGCCCAAATGCCGGGCCTTGCCCTGCTTGATATGACTTCCAGGCCGGCCTTTACTAAAATTCTATTAATATTGACTAGCTGCATAACGTCAGCGACTGTTCCCAGGGCAACAAGATCAAGGTAATTTTTTAAATTAGGCGCGTCTTCTTTGCTCCAGAAGCCACGTTCAACCATTGCTCGGCGTACAGCCATGACCAGAAAAAAGGCAACCCCTACCCCGGAAATTTCTTTACAGGAGAAGTTGCAGCCATGTTGTTTGGGGTTAATAACAGCGTCAGCATTGGGAATTATGCGCGACGGTTCATGGTGATCTGTTACTATAACTTTGAATCCTAATTCCTTTGCATATTGAACTTCTTCGACAGCAGTGATTCCGCAATCAACAGTGATCAACAGCGCAGGCACTTCCACCTGCTCTGCAAGTCGGGCAATCGATTCTCGGCTGAGTCCGTACCCTTCAACCATTCTGTTTGGCAGGTGGTAGGTTACTTCAAGGTCAAGTAATTTGATAAAGTCTACAAGCAGGGCTGTTGCCGTAATGCCATCGACATCATAATCGCCATGGATAATCACCGATGATCTTGCAGCAACAGCTTCAAGTATCAGCTCAACCGCAGCGTCCATCCCCTTTAATCCTGAGGGGGAAGGTATGTCGGCAAGTTGAGGGTTGAGATATTTTTCAGCAGATTCAAGCGTGCAGATATCGCGTTGATACAGTAATTCTGCGAGCGACAAAGGTATCTTTAACCGGTCGGCCATTTCTCTACTTAACACGCTGTCGGCTCTGTCTGCAACGCGAAGAATTATTTTTTTCTCAGGTTGTGCCAATGTGATCCTTTGCTTTAAGCATGGAGGTTAATATACTTGATACAGGTGTTTTATAGGTTAAGGTGCATCGCTACATGATCAGCAACTCGACCCGTGTCATTCCGGTCGACCCAGTACAATTGCTCGTTTTTGCGAAACCAGGTCATCTGCCGCTTTGCATACCTGCGTGTATCCCGAACAAGCTCGGCCATCATTGTTTTTTTATCATACATGCCTGACAGGAAACTATTGGCATGCCTGTACCCGATGGCTTGCATGGAAGGAAGTTTTTCAGAATATCCCTGGGCGCGTAACTGTTCAACCTCTTCGAGCAGTCCTGTCTTAATCATTATTGTACTGCGCTGTTCAATACGTTTGTACAGTTGTTCGCGCTCACATGTTAAAGCTATCTGGTGTATGTTTGAAAATCGAACACCCTGCCCTTCCTTTTTCTGGCGCCTGAGCAGTTCAGACCAAGTTGAACCTGAGGCAAGGTAGATCTCCAGGCCGCGCACGAGTCGCTGGGTGTCGTTTACGTGAATCCTGGCTCCGGATTCGGGATCGATTGCGCAGAGTTCAGCATGAAGATTCGCTCTTTCTCCAGCAGCTATCCGTGTTTGAAGTTCTCTTCGTATTGTATCGTCAGTAGGCAGCGTTGCAAACAATCCTTCCACCAACGCTTTAAGATAGAGGCCCGTTCCACCTGTCAGCAAAGCCAGCCGTTGTCGAGCTCCTATTGCTTTGATGGCAACAAGTGCATCACGAACAAAACGTGCTGCATCGTATTGTTCATCAGGATTTATGATGTCGATGAGATGATGAGGAACAAGAGCCTGTTCATCAAGTCCCGGCTTGGCTGTGCCGATATCCATATACCGATAGACCTGCATGGAATCCATACTGACTATTTCACAGTCAAACCGCTTTATCAGCTGTAATGAAAGTGCTGTCTTGCCAATCGCTGTCGGCCCGACAAGCACAATGACAGGGCTGTCGATTACCTGGATATTGCTCATCGGCCCGGTTGCTCCTCAGTCAAAACAGAGTAACGGCTGCAACCGTTTGGTCATAGAAGGCCCTATCCCCTGGATCTTTGTAAGGTCTTTTGGTTTGAGAGTTCCATGCTCAGCCCTGTAATTCAGGATACGCGCTGATATTCGTGGTCCAATACCGGGCAGCATGACTAAATCCTGAGCGTCTGCCCTGTTCACCGGCATGGGGAGATTGAAGAAAAGTGCAAGTTGCGGCGGTGTGTCAGCGCACGCTGTCTGTGTCGACAACTGGCTGATACCTGGTGAAAATGTCATTGAGATGTTCTTTGACACTTGAACAAGACTGAATTTCCGCCCCTTTTCTTGAACAGCTGTCAAAAAAATTGATGAAGTTGCATTCCTACCAAATCCAATTTGGTTCAGCAAGAGAACTCCAGCCCCTAACGCAATAAGGACAAGCACCCGCTTGTCCTTATGTTTCATTTGCACGCCTGTCCATTCCTCTCAGGCTACGGACTGTTTATCTTTCATCAGCTTATAATTAATAGCGTCGACCAGGGCCTGCCAGCTGGCCTCGATAATATTAATGGAGACGCCAACAGTTCCCCATTGCGAGGTCTTGTCCTTGCTCTCTACAAGAACACGTACCTTTGCTCCGGTTCCATGTTCGCCGGATAACACTCGAACTTTATAGTCGATGAGTTCCATCTCTTCGAGGTTGGGATAAAAACGAGTTAATGCCTTACGCATGGCGCGATCAAGTGCATTCACCGGCCCCTCCCCCATGGAGGCAGTGTGTACCTCGTTACCTTCAACATACAGACGGATTGTTGCCTCGGTAAGAGAAGAGGTGTCCATACGGTATTTATTGTTCATCACCCGGAACCCTTCAAAGGTAAAGAAGTTGGGCTGCATACCCATGGCCCGCCGCATGAGCAGTTCAAAACTTGCCTCTGCCCCCTCATACTGAAACCCCTGGTTTTCAAGCTCTTTCAGCTCGGTGATAATAGATGCCATGGCCGGATCATCAGCATCCAGGTTAATGCCGTATTTTTTAGCCTTGTGCAAAACATTAGATTTTCCGGCCTGATCAGAAATCAAAATGCGCCGGACATTACCCACCTTTTCCGGTTCAATATGCTCATAGGTGAGAGGATTACGCTGCACTGCACTGACATGAATACCGCCCTTATGGGCAAAGGCTGATTCTCCAACATAGGGTTGGTACCGGTTATGCGGCAGATTAGCCAGTTCATTCACAAGGCGCGAGGTGGAGTAGAGCTTGTCAATCTTCTTGCCGACTTCAGCCTCCAGGCCCATTTTAAAAATAACAGAGGGAATGATTGAGGTTAGATTAGCATTGCCGCAGCGTTCACCATAGCCGTTCATGGTACCCTGCACCTGGGTTGCGCCCATGGAAACACCGATCAGGGCATTGGCGACCGCTGTTTCAGAGTCATTATGCGGATGGATGCCAAGCCGTACGTCACTGCCCTGTTCTGCCAAAAACTGCTTAACCCGTTCAAGAATCGGCGGAATTTCATGGGGCAATGTTCCACCGTTTGTATCGCAGAGTGCCAGGGTTTCAGCGCCTCCGGCGATTGCCTTGCCAAGAGTTGCCAGGCAATACTCTCGGTTTTTCTTAAACCCGTCAAAAAAATGTTCAGCATCATATATCAGATGTTTTACCTGCGGGCGCAGAAAGGCCAGGGAATCCTCAATAATCTGCAGGTTGTCTTCCAGTTCGATGCGCAGGGCATCGTGGACATGAATATCCCAGCTTTTGCCGAAAATGGTGATTGCCGGTGTTTTAGCAGCAAGCATGGCCTGTAGGTTGGGATCATCTTCCGGTTTATTTTGAAAATGACGGGTTGAGCCAAATGCCGTGAGCCGGGCATGTTTAAGCTCAATATCTTTCATCTTTTCAAAATACTCGACAGCAAGCGGGTTAGACCCGGGCCAGCCACCTTCGATGAAATCAATGCCAAGCTTATCCAGCTGTATTGTTATGCGGATCTTATCATCAACCGAGAGGTTGAAATTTTCAGCCTGGGTTCCGTCTCGCAGCGTGGTGTCGTAGAACTCTATAGTCTGCGTCATGATGTTTACTGATCCTCTTCTATGGGCATATTATTCTTATCAAGGGCAAAGGCTGAATGCAGAGCCCGTACCGCAAGCTCTGTGTATTTCTCGGCAATAATGCAGGAAACTTTAATTTCAGAGGTCGAAATCATCATCAGATTAATACCCTCATTTGCCATGATCTGAAACATTGTTGAGGCAATACCTGAATGATTTCGCATGCCAACACCGACCACCGAAATTTTGACAATGGATTTATCACCGCTTACTGA
>CAZQKF010000123.1:0-6261 GCA_964593645.1 uncultured Desulfobulbus sp. | reverse complement strand
CCTCCTGATCCGGATTTTCACCGTAGCGGATACCGCGTTCATCAACTGTGCCGTCTTCCATGGGAATTTTCCAGGTACGCTTCCGGTAGACCAGGGTCTGGTCGCCGAAAGAAACCGTCATCTCCATGGGAAAGGAATCGCCAAGGATGGTTGTATACATTTTTTTGATGTCACTCATGGGCTTGCTCCGCTTAAGGTAATAGGTTGTAAGTATGGGTGCTTAAACAGTGTAAACCACGAAATACACGAAAGACACGAAAAAAAGATTGAGCAGGTTGTTTTTGATTTCCTGGATTGATTCGAAATTCAGGTGCTTCGAATTTTTATGGATCCCGCGTTCGTGTGGTTCGTGGTTTCTGCTGTTTATAAATTTTGCATTTGAAACTCTTTGTCCCAGTCCTTGCAGACCGGATCAAAACCTTTGCCTGCAATCACCGAACATACCTCGGTTATGGATCTGTGATCGCCGACGGAAAATTGTTCACCTTCATGTTCATCTGATGAATAGCCTCCCGGTGCCGTACAGGATCCGGCTGAATAACGGGTCGGGCCCAGACCCAGCATACCGTCGCGGTAGCGTGCCTCTTCCCGGGTGGACAGGATCAGTCCCACGTCGGGGTCAACAATGCGCAGGGCGAAGATGAGCTGGCTTAAGTTTTTTTCACTGACCGCCACCATGGGCTCAAATTCACCCGCTGCCGGGCGGAGTCTTGGAAAACTGACCGTGAAGTTGGTCTGCCAAAATTGTTTGCGCAGCCAGGCTAGGTGTTTGCCAAGCACCAGCCCTTCACAGCGCCAGTCGGCAAGACCCAGTAGGGCACCGATGCCTATTTCACGCATACCGGCTGCGGCTGCCCGGGCCGGGGTGGCCAATCGAAAATCATAGTCACGTTTTTTCCCGGCCAGATGCACCTGATCATAGACCTCTCGATCGTAGGTTTCCTGATAGACGGCAACTGCGGTGATCCCGGCCGTAAAGAGTCGCGCATATTCATCCTGCCCCAGCGGCTGTACTTCGATGGACAGGGCGGCAAAGGAATCTTTAAGGCGCAGGGCTACCTCTTCCAGGTAGTCAACACCTGCCTTGGCCGGGGCTTCGCCGGTGACCAGCAGGATATGCTGGAACCCTCGTGCCTGCAGCAGTTCGGCTTCCTGCTCGGCTTCGTCAACACTCAGTATGCGGCGGGGGATGGTATTGTCTGCTGCAAACCCGCAGTAGGCACAGCGGTTCACGCAAAAGCTGGACAAATAGAGCGGGGCATAAATCTGGGTAGTGCGGCCAAAACGCATGGCTGTCAGTTCCCGGGACCTGGCTGCCATCTGCGGTAGAAAAGGTTCAGCCGCAGGAGAGAGCAGGGCGGTCAGGTCAGCCAGAGAACAGGTTGGTTTTGCCAGAGCCTGCTGCACCTGATTCGCAGTGGTGTTCTGCAGGTCGTACTGCAGGGTAGAAAACTCGGAGCCTGCAACTAGAAACTCGGAACCCATTGATTATCCCTGGATAAAGGCAAGATCTTCGCCGATTCGGCCGTGCTCCGGGGAGGAGGGCTGTGTCCGTACAGAGCTTGTACCTAAACCTGATTCAAAGGCACAGCGTCCCGCCTCAACCGCCATCTTAAAAGCCCCGGCCATTTGCACCGGATCACCGGCAACGGCAATGGCCGTGTTGACCAGTACGGCGTCTGCGCCCATTTCCATGGCCAGGGCTGCATGTGACGGGGCACCGATTCCGGCATCCACTACCACCGGCACACGGGCCTGTTCAATGATAATGGCCACCTGCATCGCGGTCTGAATGCCCTGGTTGGTACCGATGGGAGAACCCAGCGGCATGACTGCGGCCGCTCCCACGTCTTGGAGCCTGAGTGCGAGAATCGGGTCGGCATTCATATAGGGTAGGACAATAAAACCGTCTTTGACCAGCTGCTCAGTGGCCTTTAAGGTGTCCACTGGATCGGGCAGCAGGGTACGGGGGTCCGGGGTGACCTCAAGCTTGAGCCGGGAAGTGCCTGAGGCTGCCCGGGCAAGATGGGCCAGGCGGATGGCTTCTTCGGCGTTGCGTGCCCCTGAGGTGTTAGGCAGGAAGTGGATATAGTCCTGATCCAGATGGGCCATGATATCGTCTTCCTGGTTGTCCAGGTCAACCCGGCGCAGGGCCACAGTTACCATGCGGGCACCGGAGGCGTTGATGGCCTCTTCCATCAGCTGGGCCGAGGCGAATTTACCGGTACCGACAAAGAGTCGCGATGAAAAGGATGTTTGGGCAATAGTCAGCATGTATTTTTTATCCCCCGCCGACAAAACGGATCAGTTCCACCTGATCACCGTCGGCAAGAAGGGTTATCTCGTATTGGTCGCGGTCAATGATGAGTGTATTTATTTCAGCCACAACGGAATCCGCCGGCAGAACCAGGATGTCCAGAAGGGCTGACAGGCTGGTACTCCCGGGTATTTCTCGTTGCTGACCGTTACAAAGTATCTGCATAAAAAGTAGGTATGGATGAAGACACAAAATATGCGCCGTAAGAAACTGCTCAAAAGAGCATAATAAGAACAGCGCTCCTTGCCAATACCGAAAAGAGCTTCAGTCTCTGATTTTTTTCTCCCGATTTTTTGAACAAAAAAATGAGATTTCACAATTTTGTATTTTCGATTGTTGCTGCGCGTTGTTTAACTTGCCGTTCATGTGCTGTTCGTCTCCGGTCGGGAGAGCTGCTGCCCTTGCCGGATCGGCCAGGTTTTTCATATGTTACGTTTTTGGGCGATAAGTATACTTTTGGTTACATAATTGTAAAAATCAACAGAGCGGGACAACGGTAAATGTCACTGCTTGTGCATTGAAAATTATTCTTATTCTAGATAGTTATATAGTATTCATGCGGTATTTTTATTTTTGGCATGATAGTTGTAATCCAGGGTGGAGGATGCATTTGTGTATCAGTAAATAAATTTTCCAGGAGGAATGAGATGAAGAAGATTGAAACAATTATCAAACCGTTCAAGCTTGATGACCTGAAGGAGGCCCTGCATGATCTGAATGTCCAGGGCATGACCGTCAGTGAAGTCAAAGGGTTCGGCCGTCAAAAGGGACATACTGAGATCTATCGCGGTGCTGAATACCTGGTGGACTTTATTCCTAAAATTAAGGTGGAGATCATTATCGAGGCTACCCGAGTCGAGGAGGTTGTCGAGACTATAATCAAGGCGGTTCGTACCGGTAAAATAGGCGACGGCAAGATTTTTGTCCTGCCCATTGAACAGGTGGTTCGCATCAGAACCGGTGAGACAGATCGAGAGGCTATTTAAGAAAAAACGATTTCGGTATCTGCCGAAAAAATATTGCATGAGGAGATGAACCAATGCGAAAAAAAATAACCATGGCCGCTGTGGCCTTAGTTCTCCTGGTGGCGGGCTCCGCTTTTGCCGCCGACAACATTGTGGAGATTACTCTGGAAGGAAATGCCGCCGCTGTTTCTACCGTGCAGACCAATTTGAACTTTGTCTGGACTCTGATTGCCGCAACTCTGGTATTTTTCATGCAGGCAGGTTTTGCCATGGTAGAGTCCGGTTTTACCCGGGCAAAATCCGCCTGTAACATCATGATGAAAAACCTGCTGGATTTTTCCATGGGCTCCATTGCCTTCTGGGCCATTGGCTTTGGAATAATGTTCGGTACAACCAAAACCGGCTGGTTCGGGACCACGGATTTTTTTCTGTCCGGCTGGACCGGCCCGGATGGAGATCCGTGGATTCTTGCCTTCTGGATGTTCCAGTGCGTGTTTGCCGCAACCGCAGCCACCATCGTATCCGGTGCCGTGGCTGAACGGACAAAATTTACCGGCTATCTGATTTATTCTGCGGTTGTCTGTGCCTTTATCTATCCGATATTCGGATCCTGGGCCTGGGGTTCACTGTTGAACGGCAACGGCTGGCTCGAAGCCAAGGGATTTATCGACTTTGCCGGTTCCACGGTTGTTCACTCCATCGGCGGCTGGTGCGCTCTGGCCGGTGCCATCGTTCTGGGGCCCCGTAAGGGTAAGTATGGCCCCAAAGGTGAGGTTCGGGCAATCCCCGGCCATAACATTCCCATGGCTGCGATCGGCGTCTTTATTCTCTGGATGGGCTGGTTTGGTTTTAACCCGGGCTCCACCACAACCGGCGATACCTCAATCGCCATGATCTTTGTCAACACCAACCTGTCTGCCGCAGCAGGCGTAATATCAGCTATGCTTGTCTCCTGGATTATGTTTAAAAAACCTGATATCGGCATGAGCCTAAACGGTGCCCTGGCAGGACTGGTCGGCATTACTGCGGGCTGTGCCAATGTAAGCCCCAACAGCGCAATTGTTATCGGACTGATTTCCGGCGTACTGGTTGTAGTCTCAGTTGTAACAATCGACAGAATGCACATTGATGACCCGGTTGGTGCGGTATCCGTGCATGGTGTCTGCGGTGCCTGGGGTACCCTGGCTGCCGGTCTGTTCAACATGGAGGGCGTAACTGCTGCCATTCTGACTACTCAGCTAATCGGCATTGTCGCCGCCTTTGTCTGGGCATTTGGCACCGCCTTTATCCTCTTCAAGGTGATCTCCATGACCATTGGCCTGCGGGTATCTGAAGAAGACGAGCTGATCGGTGTGGACATTGCCGAGCACGGCGCCCACGCCTACAACGACTTCCAGACCATGAACTGATCCTCACCGCCCGGGCTTATCAACTAGGCCCGGTCCCATTATTCCTCCGCCGCCTGTCCGGTATCCATCCACAGCACCGGGCGGGCGGTTTTTTCCTGGCCGGTCGCTTCTTTGTTGGTCATTTGCCCAGACTGTTTTATATTGTGTTGATCGATGGTGAAAATCAGGTAGCCTGATCCCGGTCGTACATGATCAGCATGCAAACGCAGCTGACAACACGGCTACAGCAGACATCACCACGGCCGCAGGAAAAACTTGCGGTGCGTCCATCACGACATACACCAGCCAGGGACCCTTATGACCAGCCAGCATACCCCAGACCTGAAGTCCGACGCCCTGAAGGCCAACCTTCAGGAAACAGCCGGTACCGTACACATTGATCCCCGTTATCAGCTGCTGCAGGATGTGGTTTCCCGCTACCAGGGACTGTCTGCCAAGTTGGAACACCTGCTCTATGAGATCAGCCATCCCTATCGCAACTGGCAGCTGATTATTCCTGAGTTGCGCGCCTTTGTCTTAAAAAATCTCAACCATTACAGCAGGCACGACAGGGGACCGGAGAGTTTTTCCCTGTTTACGGCCATTTTCTTAGAGGCCATGGCGGATTCCCGCAAAAACGGCAAGCTGGTTTCCATGACCATGGAGGCAATGCTGGCCTATACCGACAAGCTGATCAGCGCCCTTGATGCGGACAAGCTCCTGGTTTTCGAGTCCAGTCTCAACGAGTTCTTTGACCGGCTGCGTCGTCTGGATGAAATCGACAATCAGGTCATGATGTACATGGTTCAGGGCCACCATCCCATGAAGAAAATGGCCCTGCGCCTGATCTCCTTTGGCCGCAGCAAGGAAGGCACAAGCTTTGCCTACGGCCCCATTGCCCGGCTGATGAAAAAAATCCTCACCCTCAACTACACCTACTGGCTGGGCGAGGAAGACCCGCTGCCCTGGTTTGAAGCCCAGTGCGGTGAATTCTGCCGTGACTGGCAGGCAGGCAAACTGCTGTCTTCCATCTCCCATGACCGGATACGAGAGCACCTGGCTGCACTTGAACAGATCGACATTGATGCAGATCCGTTCCAGGGGCTGAGTCAAATTCTGGATCTTCCCGCCCATATGGATGTTGTCCGGTTGTACCGCAAAATCCCGGCCCAGTTAGCGGCAGACAGTTCCAACGGTACGGAATCGCCCTTTATAGAAAATCGCAAACTGATCTTTTTATTCAGGATCATGGATACTGCCGGGCTCTACCTGATCCACGAGGAGACCCTGCGTGAGATCAATCGGTCGCTTGTCCAGCTGATTCGCAAACAGACCTTTGAGGAGATTGAACAGTTTTTTGTGACCACCTTTCAGCTGCTCAAGGCCAATGTGCGCAAGTATCCGCACACCTCGCTTCAGTGCATCCAGGTTATCGGCGGCGAGGTGTTTAAACGCGGTAACTCCCGCCTGGTGGAGGCCTTTTTGTGGGAGGCAGTCCGTTTTGGATTTCAATATGCCAATGTTATGGGGGTGGACGAGGACTGGCAGCCCCTGACCAATCCGGCCCATCTGGCCAATATCCGGGTCTGGC
>CAZQKF010000122.1:0-6283 GCA_964593645.1 uncultured Desulfobulbus sp. | reverse complement strand
ACCGCTGGTCTTGGTGGAATTGCTGCTATTAGCTTGGTAGTTGGAGGAATTGGCATCATGAACATCATGCTGGTTTCAGTGACCGAACGAACCCGGGAGATCGGCCTGCGTATGGCAGTCGGTGCCCGGTCCCGAGATATCCTGCGCCAGTTTCTGGTGGAGGCCATTGTTCTGTGTCTGACCGGCGGCATCATGGGCATCATGCTGGGCCGGTTTGTCTCCCTGCTGGTCGGTTTCTTCCTCCGCTGGCCTGTGGAAAGCTCACCTGCCGGTATTATTGCAGCCGTGGTTGTCTCAGTCAGTGTTGGGATACTCTTTGGCTTTTATCCGGCCTGGAAGGGGTCAAGGCTGGATCCGATAGAGGCGCTCCGTTATGAATAATCTTTGTGTTTATATACAAATACCTGCAAAAATTCGTATTCCACAACGTCTTATCCTGTTCTGCTGCATTTTTCTGCTGTCGGGTTGTCTACAGGTAGGGCCTGACTATCAAAAACAAGAAATGGAACTGCCTGACCAGTGGTCTGATACTAAGCAAAGCAGTGAAGAACAGAAAACTACTACCGAAGAAGAACTTGCCCACTGGTGGACGATCTTTGGCGATGAAGAGTTAAGCGCTCTTATTGCCCGCACCCTGGAAAACAACTTTGACATCCGGATTGCCGCAGCCCGTATCCGCCAGACCCGCGCAGAATCTGGTAGAGCATCCTCAGCGCTTGGTCCGGTGCTCAACAGCAATGGATCGTATCAGCACCAGCAGACAGCAGCAGGGGTGACCAACACGACAACAGATCCCACCACCGGCCAGACTGTCCCAAGTGCCCCAATCCCTGGATCAGATCAAAGCGGTACAGTTATCAACGACCAGTACCGGGTTGGTTTTGACGCCAACTGGGAACTTGATATTTTCGGCGGGCTTCGGCGAAATCTAGAAGCCGCAGACGCCGAACTGATGTCCGCCATTGAGGCGAAGCGCAATGTCAATATTTCTCTGTCTGCAGAAGTTGCCCGAATATATATTGAACTGCGCAGTTTGCAGTTACGGATCGACATTGCCCGAAAAAACCTCAAGGCTCAGCAACGCAGCGCAGAGCTTACCCGCAAAAAATTTGATACCGGTTTTGTCAACGGCCTTGATGTGGCCTATGCAAACGCACAAACCGCACTCACCAGTTCAGAAATCCCGCTGCTGGAATCTGCTGCCCAGCAGAAAATATTCAGTCTCAGTGTGCTGGCAGGTCTTGAGCCCACAGCCCTGGCAGCCGAGTTGAACCACACTCAGGATAGCCCCTCTGTCGACCTCGCCCATATTGTGCCGACAGGCGTTCCTTCGGATCTACTGCGCAGGCGGCCGGACATCCGCCGGGCTGAGCAGAAAATCCACGCAGCCACTGCCCAGATCGGAGTTGCAGAGGCTGAACTGTACCCCAGATTTTTTATTACCGGCTCCACGGCCTATCAATCTGATTCCGCCCACTCTCTATTTGATCCTGTCTCATGGATATGGTCGTTTGGGCCAACCTTCAGCTGGAACCTGTTTCAATCCGGTCAGACTCGCGCCAATATTGAAAAACAGCAGGCCATCACCGATCAATCCATTGTTGAGTATCAGCAAACTGTGATCAAGGCCCTGCAGGAAGTGGAGAGCGTACTGGTCGCCACGACCAAGGAAAAAGAACATTTTCAGGCTCTGTCTGTTGCGGTGGCTGCCAACCGTAAGGCTGTGCAGCTGGCCACTACACTCTACAAAGAGGGTGAAATTGATTTTATTGAAGTGTTGCTTGCCCAGAATTCACTGTTTAAGGCCGAGGATGCCTGGGCCCAGAGCAAGAGCAAACTCTCAGAAAATCTGGTTGCCCTGTACAAGGCGGTTGGTGGAGGATGGAACCCGGAAGAGGCCCGGAAAACAACGAAACAGTAACCAGCAGAAACCGACTTACAGAGCCTGGCCGGTATCTTTCACAAAATCACAGATAAGCGGTGCATGATCGGAAAACTGCACCTTGGGGATGGAAAAATCCTGCATAATAAGATCAGGACTGTGTAGAATGTAGTCGAGCTGCCGTTTGGGCGCATGGCTTGGATGGGAAGGCTGTCCATCATTATTTGCGCTGCACAGGCCGGAGGCTGCCAGAAAAAGTTCAAGCTCCTGATTGCCCCATAACACGTTAAAATCACCGGCCACAATAATCGGGCCCTGTACCTGCCTAACCATTTTGTAGAGCTGCTCCAACTGCCGCTGTCGGTTACGGTAAGTGAGAGACAGATGCACAAGAAAAACCGTTACCTCATCCGTGCTGGCCTCAATCACCAGTCGTTTTACTCCCTGTTTAAAAAAACGGAATCGGTGGTCAACAATTTCATCTTTAAACAACAGAGCATTGCCCTGCTTACCCAGTACCGGCACCCGCTGGGCCATGGAACCTTCCCGGTATTTTGATTCAACAACGTGATGATAACCGAGCTTACCGGCAAGGGACTCCGCCTGACAGCAGTTATCTGCTCGAAAAGAGCCGGAATCCACTTCAACCAGGCCGACAATATCGGCATCAACATTCCGAATAAACTTAGTAATCTGGTCAAAGTTATCAGCAGACCGCTTGAGATACCCAGCATAGGGAACCGGCAGGTGAAATTTACTGCCTATTCCTGCACAGTAGCGAATGTTATAGAGTAAAAATCGCAATGCTACCCCTTGCCTAGACCAAAAACACCCTGCTTCTGCGTGGTAAAGGCCGGATTAGTTCCCCGTCTGCCTCCGCGGCCGCCGCCGCCTTTTGAACGCTGCGTCTGCACACGGGCAGGTACACTTGACTCTGCTTTTGCATCAACAAACAGCTCGACATCCATTTGCTCATCACCGCGGGCCTCCCGATACAGTGCATAAAAACGGGAGCAGTCTGCAAAATAACTCTTTCGCCGCATCCAGGCCGGCCAGGAGTCATTACGCTGATTCTTTTGAAAGCCCGGCATGTTAATAAACAGGGTGGTAATGGCATCCTTGGCCATCCGCTTCAGGTTGAGCCTGTGGGAAAACACCTCGTCAAGCTCGGCCCGAATAGCCTTTGCCAGACGGTGATACCCCGGCCCTTTAAGCTCCTGGTTAAGCAGATCAAAACGTTTATCCGCCCAGGGAAAGAGCAGCACGGCAAAGAGCATATGATCGGCAATAACCACCTTGCCTTTTTGTATTTCTGCCCCGTACAACCGATCCAGCACTAACAGCATGGACAGCAGCTCGTCCCGAACTTTGGCACCATCCTTTGCAGCAAGCATCTCCTCGTAAAAGGGAAACAGGGTGGTAAACACCTGTGTTTTCAAGGCGATTTCTGCCCAGGCCCGGCTGTTGCCGGTGTGGAGATCCTTAAGCAGCTCATCCCTGATTCTTGACGGCGGACAGAGGTCAAGCTTGGATCGATGTGTGACTATGGCATCCCAGGTTGCTGGTTCTATGGCAAAATCATTGCGGGCGGCATGACGAATCGCCCGCAGAATACGCACCGGATCGCGGGTTATACGCCGTCCGGGCTCACCAACAATCCGAATGATACCCTCATCAAGGTCCTGTACACCGCCGACATAATCAATGATGGTATTATTTTCTATCTCGTAAAACAGGGAGTTGATAGTCAAATCGCGGCGAAATGCATCCTCCTGCAGGGTGCCGAAGGTATTGTTGGAGGGCAAAACTTTGTCGGGATCATTGATATCATACTCACTGCGGCAGCGCAGGGTGGAGACTTCAATGATCTTATTACCGCGATAAAAGACTTGCACCAGCCGAAAACGGCGGCCTATGGTGCGGGAGTTCCGGAAGAGTTTACGCAGCTGCCCGGGGCGAGCATTAGTTGAGATATCAAAATCCTTGGGTTGGTTGCCCAGATACAGGTCACGCACACCACCGCCGACCAGGTAGCCGGAATATCCTGCATCACGGAGACGATACAGTACTTTGAGTGCTTCCTGTTCAATATCGTGCACCCGGACCGCATGCTCGGATTCAGGAATAATCACCGCCTGTATTTCCCGGCCATCTGCAGGCACGTCAGGATCTCCTTCCAGCTGAGTACTCATACGGCAGTCATTATTCGAAAAAAAGAAAAAAAAGACATTGTAAAAGTACTATGCCTAACCTTCTTTATACACGAATTCAGCATCGCGGACAAACTGGTTGAAAATTTCTTTAACCGGCAGAATCTCTGTCATCTTATAGGCATTGGCACCGCAGAAAACCAAACCGTTATCCACATCTCCCGTACAAGAGGCCATGAGTCGGTCATTAATGCAGTACTTATAACTGCATTTTTTCAGACACTTGAATTTACACTCCTTGGCAGCTACATCTTCCCCCTCTTCCATCCGGGCAATGAAATCGGTTTTAATCGCCCGCCCGGTCATACCCACTGGGGACTGCACCGTCACAATATCCTCTTTCCGGGCCTTCAGATAGGTGTCTTTAAATTCCTGGGACACCGAGCATTCATCACTCAAGATAAAACGGGAGGCAATCTGGACACCGTCGGCGCCGTACTTATCCATCATTTCAGCCATTTCAAACCCGTTGATTACTCCACCTGCAGCAATCAGCGGAACCTTGGACACCACCTTGCGAATTTCAGGAAAGAGTTCACGCAGCGACCTGTCTGTTCCCAGGTGGCCACCGGCCTCGGCAGCCTCAACCACGATGGCGGCTGCACCCATTTTTTCGGCAAGACGGGCAAAGGCGGCTGAAGATACAATGGAGACAATGGGAATATTATGTTCTTTACCGATTTTAAAAATATCTCGGGAAAATCCAGCACCGGTTATGATCATATCCGCCCCGGCTTCAATAGATCCCATCACCAGGTTATAAAAGTCCTTCATGGCGTACATGATATTAACGGCAATGACACCGTCTGTGGCCGCCTTGGCCTTGCGGATATCTTCCTGCAGTTCAGGCACGGGCAGACCAGAGCCGCCGATAGTGCCGATACCGCCACATTCAGCGACCGGGATGGCCAATGCAGACGTTGAAACCCGTATAGACATGCCGCCCTGAATCAAGGGAATACTTGCAACAAAAGAACCAATTTTAAGCTCAGGCAGTTTCATTATTTTCTCATATATTTAAGTACCAGAGGGAATACTGCAGATAATGCTACTCTCCGACAGCTTTGTCAAGTAGACCGGCACCCACCCCCCTCATATTCAACTATTCCACAAAACAATCCTACATTTTACCACAATCCGGCGACATCGGCTTGACTTTTCCCCTGCAAATCGATTAAAATTTATAATTTTGTCGTATTCTTTCTTTCTGCCCGGACGGCATGCATGACCGGCAGACAATACCAACAGTATGGAGTCCTGCTTGAAAATCAAGGCCATTAACGGCTTTAAAGATATCCTGCCCGAGGAAGTCGTCCTTTGGCAGAGAGTCGAAATAACAGCCCGTGACATCTTTCGTCGCTTCGGCATGCGGGAAATCCGCCTGCCCCTGATGGAAAAAACCGAACTCTTTGCCCGTTCCATCGGCGAGGCAACCGATATCGTTGAAAAGGAGATGTACACCTTTGTCGACAAGGGCATCACCATGCGGCCCGAGGCCACGGCTTCCCTGCTGCGGGCCTATATTGAACACGGCCTCCATGTCCAGCAACCTGTGCAGCGCCTGTTTACCATCGGCCCTATGTTTCGTCACGAACGTCCGCAAAAGGGAAGACAACGCCAGTTTCACCAGATCGATACCGAGATTATCGGCGCAATAGAGCCCCAGGTGGATGCTGAACTCATGGCCCTTGGTCAATTGCTACTTAACGAACTGGGACTTTCGGTCAGCCTGGAAGTCAACTCCCTGGGTTGCCCGAAATGCCGACCCGAGTTTCGCAAAAACCTTGTCCAGTATCTGACCGAACGTATGGACGGACTCTGTGAGGACTGCAAACGCCGGACAGCAACGAATCCGCTCCGGGTGCTGGACTGCAAAAACCGAAACTGTAAAGCACTGGTTCAGGATGCCCCGTCTATTCTTGACAGTTTATGCACTGAGTGTGACGATCATTTTGCTGCTGTCCGTAAACAGCTTGACGCCCTGGGCGTTATCTATACCATGAACCGGTTCATGGTACGCGGCCTGGATTACTATACCCGTACCACCTTTGAATTTCTGACCACCGACCTGGGAGCCCAGGCAGCCGTGGCTGCAGGAGGACGGTATGACGGCTTGATTGAACAGCTTGGCGGCCCAAAAAACATGCCCGGTATCGGCTTTGCCATGGGTATGGAACGACTGACCCTGCTC
>CAZQKF010000121.1:0-6325 GCA_964593645.1 uncultured Desulfobulbus sp. | reverse complement strand
GCTCATAACCAGGCAAATTGTCCACCATATGCGCTAAACATACACCAAACTCACACCGGCAGTTCCACCGTGACTGTTGTGCCCTTTCCCGGCTCGCTTTCCACGCGAATTGTTCCGCCATGATCGGCAATAATCTTCTGGGAGATAGCCAGTCCTATCCCGGTTCCACCGCTCTTGGTCGTAAAATAGGGAAAAAATATTTGCGCCAGATGTTCAGGCTGTATTCCCGTACCGTTGTCTGCAAAGCTGAGTTCCAGCTGATGTTCACCGCTCTTTACGTCGGCAGTTATTTCCAGTACGCCTCCCTGATCCATGGCCTGAACTCCATTGAGCAGGATATTAATCAACACCTGACTGAGCCGATCCCGATCTGCGCTGACCATGGGCAGCCCCGGTACACAATCTAAACGGGTTGTGATATGCTCACTGGCCATGTCTGCTGAAACCAGCTGGAGCGTCTCTGAGAGCAGTTCGCAGATATCAATCTGCTGCAGCTCAAGGGCTGCAGGACGGGCAAAGCTGAGCAACTCCGATATTGTTCGATTCATCCGTTCCACTTCCTGAATCAAGAGCCCCGTGGTTTCATAGTCTTTGCTCTGGCGGGAGAATTTATTTTTAAGCAACAGTGCAAGGCCCTTTATGGAGCTTAGCGGATTGCGCACCTCATGTGCTACTCCGGCAGCCATTCTACCCACGGCAGCCAACCGCTCATTTTCGCGCATCTCAGACTCAAGATCCTTAATTCTGGAGAGGTCTGAAAGCAGCAATACCTGTCCCATGAACGTCTCCTCAGGATCGCGCAGATCTATAAGCTGACAGAGAAGAACCTTTTCCTGATCATCAATAGCCAGTGTTATCTCACGACTCTCTCTTTCAAGATGCTGTCCTCTACGACCGATGCCCGAATCAAAAAACTTTGCGAGTTCTACCGGGAGGTATTTGTCAACCATACGGCCAAGTGCCTGCCTGGCCGGAATCATCGTCATGTCCGCAGCCGCCTGATTCCAGGTGCTCACCCTACCCTGCCGGTCAGTGGCGATAATTCCCACGGGCAGACGTGAGACCACCAGGCCGGTAAAGGCCTGAATATCAGACAGGGCCTTCTGCGATCCCCGGTATCCCTGCACCGCAGCCAGAGACAGCCAGCCACCGATACCAACCAGCAGCATAGTAAGTGAAAGCATCATGGCTTGAAAACGAAGCCTACTCAGCGATTTATCATAGGCCTGCATATCTAGACCAATCACTGCCCAATACGTAAGCCCTCTGCCTGGCGGTTGCCGGTGAAGAGTTCCGCGATTGTTGAAAATGTCCGGCGGTTTTTTACCTCGTTCCCCTTCTGGACAAAGCATGTTCTGCAGATGCAGGGAGGGCATAGCCGGGAGCAGGTGTTTAAAGGGGCGGGCAACAAGAAATATTCTGCCGTATTCGTCCAGTTTACCGGTTCGATAAAAAAGTCCGGGCCTACCTAGCTGATCACTTGCCCGCAGGGAGAGGAGAAAATCTGCCTTGTTTAAACCAAGTTGCGTTTGATCAGTATGGGCAACAACCTTATTTTGGTCATCAAGAACCATCAGAAACTCAACAGATGGATCTTCTGAGAGATGGGTAATAATGCGCTGCAGGTATTCGTTCCAGGGTGCGGTATTCCAAACGCCTCGGCGGAGGTCGGCCAGATATGCCGAACGGGCTCCGGAACCGACAACCCGCATCAGGGTAGCCCCCTTCTGCAGCATGGCACCGGTCATCAATCGTTTCTCCCGCTGCATGGTACTGAGGGTAAAGGACACCACCATTAAAATAAGCAGTGCTGTGGCCGCTCCCAGCAGCCAGGGGGAAACAAAGAAAAAACGAGAACGCATTGTATCCATACGAGTAGATTTCGAAAGACCTGCCGCTGGAGCGCTGGTATCAGCAGCAGGTGAACGAGAAGAGTTCATGCAAGATTGGTTCCTTAAGTGAATAGCTGTTGTATGGGGTTTTACTGCTTAAATCCATATCTGATCCCCGCGACTGTATAAAAAATACCCATCAGCATCTTTGAGCTGGATACAATTTACCCGATTCCCCCCGCACCTCACAGGTGATTTTCTTCTCCCGGACACTTAATATTAGTTTTTTTCTTTTAATACAGATAGTTATAATATTAAGTATAAAATGGCACGAAGTTCGCTATGTAGAAGCCATAACAGAATACAACCACATTTTATGGTAACACTCAACAGGGAGCTACTCCAATGGGCCAGGTAAACAGAACAAAAAAAATCATCCTCACCGCAGCACTTACCTCTGCTCTTGCCTTGGTCGGTATTCAGTCAACCCTTGCTGCACCCGGCGAGATGAATGGACCGGGAGCCATGAAAGGCCCGGGTGCCCAGCAGCCGTGCCCCATGCAGAACCAGATGATGGGCATGCAGGGAATGCAACTCATGCAGGGCGGCCCGCAGATGAGTGAAGAGATGATGAAGGCCCGCGATGCCTTCCTCAGCGAAACCACAGCGCTGAGAAAAAATATTGCTGAAAAACAGGCTGCCAAGCGTGCCCTGATGCGGGGTGCCACTCCTGATCCTGACAAAGCAGCTGCACTTGCAGGCGAACTCTTTGACCTGCGCGAACAGTTACGAACAAAGGCACAGGCCGCTGGATTACCTGCAGGTATGATCAAAGGCATGGGCCGGATGAACGGCTGCAGCCAAATGGCCTGTAATGGCCGGCCCAGGGGTATGATGGGCGGCAATGCAATGATGAGCGGTAAACATCACCGCAGATAAGCACAAAAGACGAACTACCCAGCCAACAGGCTTTTTATATAGTATGTAGTTCAGGTATTCCGGCAGGTTCCCCCTCCTTTTCCTGCCGGATGCTTGCTTTGCAGTAAATACTCTGACAGGTTCCCCCTCCTTTTTCCTGTCAGAGTATTTTTTATTCTTTGCTCCAGCCTACCGTTGAAGTACCTCTTTTCGTTTACATCATATTTTCCGGATCAACATCAATTCCCATCCTGACATCTGTTTGCAGGAGATGTTTCTTCTCTCCAAGCAGTTGTGCACAGACAGTATGCAGTTTGGAGAAATCCGTGCTCTTGAGCAACAGCTGCCAGCGATACCGATTTTTAATTCTGGACAAGGGTGCAGGCGCAGGCCCGAGGATATCAAGCTGACCGCCGCCTGCTGCAGACCGGAGAAAGACGGCCGTTTTTCTGGCACTGGCCGTAACACGATCCTCCTGTTCTCCACTAAACCTCACATTTACCAGGCGTGAAAACGGCGGATAGCCGAGATCGGCGCGCTGTTCAATTTCCCGGGCATAAAGCTTGCCGTAATCATGCTGTCGGGCAAATTCTATAGCATAATGCTCTGGCTGGTGGGTCTGGATAATGACTCTGCCTGCATGTTCTCCGCGTCCGGCACGGCCGGTCACCTGAGCCATCAGCTGAAACGTACGCTCTGAGGCCTTGTAATCGGGCATACCAAGGCCGCTGTCCGCCCAGACCACGCCGACCAGAGTCATTTTGGGAAAATGAAGCCCCTTGGCCACCATCTGGGTGCCGATCAGGATATCGATCTCGTGATCGCGAACCTGTTGGAGAATGGCCATGTATTTTTTCCGGTCTGCAGTGGTATCACTGTCAAGACGCGCAACCCGGGCATGGGGAATAAGCTGGCGAACCTCAGCTTCAATCCGTTCCGAGCCGACACCAAGCCCGACAATCGAGGCTGATTGACACTCAGGGCAGATAATATCAGGCGACAGAGAATAGCCGCAGTAATGACAGATCAATCTATTGGTCTGCCGGTGATGGGTCAAAGACACCTTGCAGTGTCTGCATTCAATAATATGGCCGCAGTCACGGCAGAGCATAAACGCTGCATAGCCACGCCGGTTGACAAAGAGCAGGCTCTGCAGCCGCTTGTCCATGTTTTCATGCAGGGCCGCTGTCAGCTGATCACTGAAAAAAAGATCCGGACGTGATCTTTTGGTGCCTCCGAGATCCACAATCTGCACCGTAGGCATGGCCTGGTCATGCACCCGTTTACGCATAGTAAGAAGGGTATACTTGCCAGTAGTGGTGTGATGAAAGCTGGTGACCGAAGGCGTGGCCGAGCCGAGGATAACCGGGCAGTCTGCAAAGCGTGCCCTCAGTACGGCAAGATCACGACCGTTATATCGCAGGCCGTCATCCTGTTTATAGGCAGACTCATGCTCCTCATCAACAATCACCAGCCCGAGATCATGCAGCGGCGCAAACACTGCTGAGCGGGCACCAATAACAATATCAGCCTTTTGCTGAAGAATACGCTGCCACTGGTCAAACCGTTCTCCAGTTGCCAGGCCACTGTGCAGAACAGCCAGCCTGTCACCGAAGCGGGAATAAAAATGGGCCTCTACCTGGGAAGCCAGGGCAATCTCCGGCACCAGAACCAGAACGGTCTTGCCAATAGCCAGGCATTGTTCGGCAGCACGCAGGTATACCTCGGTTTTGCCGCAGCCGGTCACCCCGAACAGCAGGAACGGTTGAAAACTTTGGTCGTCAACGGCAGCAGTCAGTTGGCCGATCACCTGCTCCTGCTCCGCAGTCAGTACTTCCGGGCGGGCAAAAAAAGGTGGTACGCAGCCAAACGGATCGCGGTAACTGCGCTGCTCCTCCATGGTGACAAGTCCGCGGTCAACAAGTGTATGTAAAGCCTTGCCTGCTCCGGAGTAACACCTGGTCAGCTCAGGTCGCGGCATAGCGGGACGGCCACCACTCTGTTTAAAAAAAAGCTCCAGCGTGGTTTGTTCGGTTTTTTTCAACTCCTGGCCAAAGTCCGGTGCCTGGCCATTTGCACTCTGATACGTCGCCAGCTGATCCATAAGGGGTGGGGCAAGAGTTACCATGGTCACCGCCTTTGCCTTGACCCTGGGGCTGACAACAACCTCTTTAATCTCCAGCCATCCCTGCTCCTGCCATTTTTTCAGCAGCCGCTGCATGGGCATTTTTCGCCAGATAGTGCTGACGGTTCCCGGCAGCAGGTGGCCCTTGGCAAGCAGCCGTGCCATCCAGGCAGGCTGCTTTTCCAGATCAGCTATCACTCCCGGCAGTTGCTCACTACCGGAATCTGTCAGCCGAATTTCCCGGCCGGAACGAGCAGTCAACCCGCCGGGCAAAGCCGTGCGGATAACCTCGCCCAGGGGATAGTGATAATAGTCGGCAATCCAGCGGAAAAAAGGGATCAGCTCGGCAGGAAAAATGGGATCAGGATCAAGCAGGTCAACAATTGCCTTCACCTTAAAAGAACGCTCTTTCGCAGCAACTTCTGTCGGGCCGAGGAGATAGCCGGTAACGAGCCGGTTGCCCAGGGGAACCAGCACCCGGATACCCGCAGCCAGAGCATCGGTGTTTTCGCCGGGTGCGCTGTAGGTTAAACTGTTCAGCAGAGGGGCTGCAACCGCGACTTCATACAACAACACGAAAATCCGGCTGGAGAGATGCAGCTGAACCAATCAGCAACATTGTTTAGAGCTGCAGATGGAGTGCAGATGCTCACGAAACGGTGCGCCCAGGGTCGGGTGATCCAGAGCAATATCAACAATAGCCTTTAAATAGCCAAGTTTATCACCGGCATCATAGCGCCTGCCCTCAAACTCGTAGGCATACATTCCCCGTTTGTTGGACAGGGCCAGCAGGGCATCGGTCAGCTGAATTTCACCGCCATGCCCCGGGGTGGTCTTACCAAGAAATTCAAAAATTTCAGGCATGAGCAGGTATCGGCCGATAATAGCCATATCCGAGTTGGATGTGCCGGGCGCGGGTTTTTCCACCATCCGTTTGACTTTAAAGGTACGGTCAAAGTCAGTTTCCTCACCTTCGATAATACCGTACTGAAAAGTCTGATCCATGGGCACCCGCTGAATAGCGACAATTGACTCCTTAACCTGGTTATAGAGGTCAATCATCTGGCGACAGCAGGGTTTTTCACTGCGTACCAGATCATCTCCAAGCAGCACCAGAAAGGGTTCGTCACCGATAACGTTACGGGCCATCCAGATTGCATGGCCAAGCCCCAGGGGTTCTTTCTGGCGCACTGAAACAATATCAATGAGTGAAGAAATCTTTGTGAGTTCATCGCGAAGTGCCCGTTTATTCTTCTGCTTCAGGACATTATCAAGCTTATAGTCATAATCAAAATGATTCTCTATGGCCGACTTACCTTCCGAGGTAATAAGAATAACCTCATCAATGCCTGAGGCAACCACCTCTTCCACAATATATTGGATCGTGGGCCGATCAACAATGGTGAGCATTTCTTTAGGGATTGCCTTGGTGGCTGGTAAAAACCTGGTG
>CAZQKF010000120.1:0-6335 GCA_964593645.1 uncultured Desulfobulbus sp. | reverse complement strand
AATCCGATTTTCGTAAGGCGTTGCATTGATAAGAATGTCTGTGTACATATATTACCTGTCCGGCAACAAGAGGCCGGGGTGTGTATAGTTTGAAGCATTGGATGGGAAGCAATATAGAATACTCTACAACTGTGCCCTTGCCCATAATAAATTCTTTATTTAGAAAAATAGACATAACATTAACCTGTTACCTGTGATTCTTACTCAATGATATCCGTCATTATTCCCACCTTTAATCGAGCAGCTTTTATAGAAAAGGCACTTGAGTCGGTTTTTCGGCAAACACAACCCTGCGGCGAGATTGTGGTGGTTGATGACGGATCAACCGATGCAACCGGGGACGTAGTCCGCCGGGCGGCAGAACAGAGCAGTGTACCTGTTTCCTTAATTTATCATGAAAACAAAGGTGCGTCAGCGGCACGAAACACAGGGATACAAACCGCCCGGTATAATTTGCTTTGTTTTCTTGATTCTGATGACTGGTGGCATACAAAAAAATTGGAGCTGCAGCATGCTGCAATGATGCAGTATCCGGAATACCTTATTTCCCATACCCGGGAAATCTGGTACAGACAGGGAAAACGAGTGAATCAGAAGAACAAACACGCGCCGCCCCATGGTGAGATTTTCAGCCGTGCCCTGCAGATGTGTGTGGTGGGTATGTCAACGGTGATGGTGCGCAGGCAGCTCTTTGAACAATATGGCCTGTTTGATGAATCACTGCTTTGCTGCGAGGATTATGACCTCTGGCTTCGAGTAAGTCTGCGGGAACGGTTTTTACTTATCGATGAACTGCTGACGTTAAAAGACGGTGGCCGTAAAGATCAGCTCTCTGTAATATACCGCCTGGGTATGGATACTTGGCGTATTCGCTCAATTTGCAGCCTTCTTGATTCCGGCCGGCTGAATTCGGAACAACACCAGTTAGCGCTTGCCGAATTACGCAGAAAATGTACTATTTACGGTAATGGTTGCATCAAGCACGGCAGGCCCGAAGAGGGGCAAAAATATCTTTCTCTACCGAAAGAGTATGCAGGTGAAGGTTAGTATTAACCTTGAACATTGAACACTGAACCTTTAACCATGAACCATGAACCGAAATTCTGATGTCCTACGGCGACCCTTCCCAATATATAACGCAACTCTATGTTACAGAAGAGTGCCGTGATAATGATTATACCCGAGAAATTATTGCTCGCAGCGGGCTTCCGGTCACTGTTATCGGTGACCGAGATCAACCAGATATCGGAGGAAAATATCCGGATAATCTGACTGCAGGCAAACATTTTTTACTACTTTGCCGCAACCGGGGAAAATTCTTCAAGCCATGTCCGGCAACCAGGGAGTATACCTGCTGTGATTACCAGGTTCTTAATATCGGCATGGGCTGTCCCATGGACTGTGTATATTGCATTCTTCAAGCCTATCTCAATAATCCGTGGATCAGCTTTTTTGTCAATGTTGAGGATATGTTTGCCGAACTTGACCAGGCCTTTGCCGACCAGCCTGATACCTTTTTGCGAATTGGAACCGGTGAGTTTACAGACAGCCTGGCCTTGGACACTCTGACTCGGTTCAGTCCGCTGCTGGTTGAGTATATGCGTAACAAACAGCATACGGTTTTGGAGCTGAAATCCAAATCCGTAGTTATCGAAAACCTGCAGGGCCTGGATCATGGCGGCCGGACTATTGTTGCCTGGTCTTTAAACAGCCCGGTGATTATGGAGCGGGAGGAGATCCGGACAGCCTCTCTGGAAGAACGCCTGGCCGCTGCCGCCCGCGTTGCCGACTGGGGATACAGGCTGGCCTTTCATTTTGATCCCATTATCTGGCATGATGGCTGGCAGGACGGATATCGTGCAACCATCAGACGTTTATTTGAAGTTGTACCTGCTGACCGTATTGCCTGGATCAGCCTGGGAGCATTGCGTTATTTGCCGGCATTAAAGGCGATTGCCGGCAGCCGGTTTCCCCAGTCCACATTTTTTTATGAAGAGTTTATTGACGGCCTGGATGGGAAATCCCGCTATTTTCGCAGCCAGCGGGTGGAGATGTACAAGCTGATTGCCGATGAACTGGCAAAATATACTGTCCCGAAGACCTGTGTCTATTTCTGCATGGAAAGCGATAACATCTGGCAGGAAGTTTTCGGGTATACTGCAGAAGAAAAGGGTGGCTTGCGGACTCTGCTTGATCGCAGCGTCAGTTGATGTATATTTTGCGTATTGTGTGCTGGCTTTTTTTCTCGGCAACGTTATGATAGAGAGTAGGGTTTAGATTTTAAAATTTTTTAAACAGGTGAACCATGATAAATAAAGTGATTCTAATCGGCAATCTTGGGGCAGATCCCGAGCTTCGGTATACCCAGAGTGGAACCCCGGTGGCAAGTTTTAATATGGCCACGACCAGGCGTTGGAAAGGCAAGGATGGGCAGCAGCAGGAAGAGACCGAGTGGCATCGCATTGTTGCCTGGACTCGCCTTGCCGAGATCTGCGGCGAGTATTTGAATAAAGGCTCCCGTGTCTATATTGAGGGTCGTCTGCAGACCAGAAAATGGCAGGATCAAAACGGCAATGATCGCTATACAACCGAGATTATTGCCCAGGAAATGAAAATGCTCTCTCCCCGTGGTGAAGGCGGTGGAGGTGGTGGAGGCTCTTATGGTGGTGGCGGTGGCGGGTATGATCCCGGCTCGGCAAGCGGCGGAGCCTCAAGTGGTGGATATGATGACGGCTCCATGTCCGGCGGCGGATCCGGTGCAGGTGGGGGGGGCAGTACAGGGAATGATGTTCCCTTTTAAGAAGAGCTCGCGTACTCAGAACAACAACAGCGAAGGGGTAATTACCCCTTCGCTGTTGTTGTTTACAAAGTAATATGTTTAGCGAAAATCGGCTTCCCTGCCGGCAGGTTGCAATTGCCTGTTAAAATTTCTATTCAACAAATAGACAATTTTCATATCGTTCTTATAGTTTCCCCTGCATTCTCGTAAATTTAAAAACAAAATAGACTCTCACCTAAATACAAGAATATGGAATACTATAAACTGCTTGGTGTTGCAAAAACAGCGACTGCCGATGAGATTAAAAAGGCATATCGTAAACTGGCGCTTAAATATCATCCGGACAAAAATCCGGATAATGCTGAAGCTGAGGCTAAGTTTAAAAAGATCAGTGAGGCGTATGCCGTTTTATCGGATAAGAAAAAACGCGAGGAATACGATACCTACGGCTCGGCCGGTTTTCAACAGCGCTATTCCCAGGAAGATATTTTTAAGGGCTTTGATTTAAACGATATCCTCAATCAGTTTGGATTTGGCGGCGGCTCGTTTCGTTCCGGCGGATTTCGGACAGCAGGGGGGGGCGGTAATCCCTTGGGTGATATGTTCGGTCAGGCAGGCAGAGGGTGTGGCGGCGGTTGTCGACCTCAACCTGTTAAAGGAGAAGATCATACCTATGAACTCTCGGTCACACTTGAGGATGTTCTGCACGGGGCAGAAAAAAATATCAGCCTGCGCCGGGATGCAGGAACGCAGAATATCTCTGTCAAGGTGCCCAAGGGCATTGAGTCGGGAAAACGGCTCCGCTTAACCGGCAAAGGAGCCCCTTCAAACTCAGGTGGCCCTCCCGGGGATCTCTATCTGAAAATCAATGTCCAGCAGCATCCGCTCTTCAGCCGTGACGGGGATAATCTGATCATGGAAAAGAAAATTCCGTTTAGTGAGGCCTGCCTCGGTACAACGGTGGAGATCAGCACCCTGGACGGCAAGACCTTTAAGGTCAAGGTGCCTGCAGGTGTTCAGCAGGATGCAAAGTTGAGGCTGAAAGGACATGGGCTTCCTTCCGGCCCGATTGGCAAACGCGGTAATATCTACGTGAAGATTCTGGTTAAAATACCGAAAAAGATGAGTCGGGAGCAGAAAAAAGCAGTTAAGAAATTGGCTGAGCTAGGGTTGTAAGGGAAGGATATTATCGTCTAGCGGGCTGGGCCCCTACAGTAATGGTCTGTATTGAATGAATTAATTCAAGATGGCAGGCTTTGTGGAACTCAGCAGAAAAATGTATTTTGTCTTCATCCCAGCTTCGGGAGTATAGGGAGATTTCTGCTGAGTTTCTTTAATCGTTGCTAAAAATTTTGATCTGCATAGGCCAGCCAGCCGCCGGCTCCTACCAGTTCTTTATCAAAGGGATTCATTGAAAAACTGCATTCAATGTGATCACCTTTTGCATTTTCGGCAATGACCTGGTCTTTCTCAAGCTCGATTGTGACCGTGACTTTACCGCCGCTATGCAGAGCAAAGAGGCGGTCAACATCTTCAGCTGTCAGTTCAATGGCCAGGATGCCGCAGTTGAACATATTCTGCCGGAAGATACGGGCAAAGCTTGTGCCGATGACCACGTTAATATCATTGACTTCCAGAGCCCAGACAGCATGTTCCCTTGAAGAGCCGCAACCAAAATTTGAACGTGTCACCAGAACTTTAGCCTGTTGAAAATTATCAGCTGTGGTGTCAAGCTCTTTGCCGTCAAGGATCAGATCCTCCAAAAGATGAGGCTGCAGGGCGCGTTTGGTGATCTCGGTCAGGTATTTTGCCGGGATGATTTCATCGGTATTGATATCGTTTCTGTCTATAAAAAAGGCGGGTCCGCCGAATTCTTTCATTTTTTGCTCCTTAAACAATAGCCTGTAAAGGTGATGAACGGTATTCTTTTGCTGTAGGAGTCCAGCCCTCTGGACGATTCACCCTTGTATCGCCCAGAGGGCTGGACTCCTACAGTGTATATTTTTACTTTATGGGCAGCTGTGTTCCTTAGTTGTTCTCCATCATTGGCCGGGGATCGGTTATCTCGCCGGTTACGGCAGCTGCAGCTGCAGACAGCGGGCTCATCAGATGCACCATACCCCCTTTGCCCATGCGTCCGTTAAAGTTCCGGTTGGTGGTTGATGCGCAGGATTCACCCTCGGCCAGTACACCACTGCTCATGCCTAAACATGCACCGCAAGTCGGATTGAGTACACAGAACCCGGCATCCATGAAGATCTTGATCAATCCCTCTTCCAGGGCCTGGGAATAAATCGCCGGAGTGGCCGGTGTCAGTATTCCGCGTATGGAATCTGCAACTGTACGTCCTTTTAGGATGGAGGCGGCTTCCCGGATATCTTCTATCCGGCCGTTGGTACAGGATCCAATATAGACTTGGTCGATTTTTGTACCGGCCAGCTCGGTAATATTTTTCACCTTATCCGGCTTATAGTCATAGGTTACCTGGGGCTCCAGATCAGATACATCCACTGTCAGAGTTTGTTCGTAGTCAGCATCGGCATCGGAATGCCATTTTTTAAACTCATCCGACGCCGCTTCAACAGAGTCATACCCCTTCTTGATAAAGGGCCATAAATACTCAGCTGTTGTTCGGTCAGGCAGGCAGAGCCCGGAGGTTGCCCCGGCCTCAACCGACATATTGCACAGGGTCATGCGGGAAGACATGTTCATGGCTTCAACCACAGGGCCACAGAATTCAATCACCATGTCCGTTGCCCCGTTTACGGTCAGGGTCTTGATGATATGAAGAATGATATCCTTGGCATACACTCCGGCAGGCATAATACCGGTAACTTCAATCTTCATGGATTTGGGCTTGCGAAAGGCACAGACCCCTTTCAAAATGCCAACCTCAAGATCTGTGGTTCCTACTCCAGCGGCAAAGGCGCCAAAGGCCCCGTGTGTACAGGTGTGTGAGTCGCCCATGATAACGGTGTTACCGGGACGGATAAATCCTTTTTCAGGAAACAAGGCATGACAGACCCCGTTGCGGCCGATATCAAAAAAATCTTTAATATTGTGCCGTTTTGCCCAGTCCCGCATGATCTTGGCCTGGGCCGCAGTCTTGGAATCCTTGGGCGGGGTTACATGATCAATGACCGCCTTTATTCTGTCCGGATCATAGACCCGGTCCATGCCCTTATCCACCAGATCCATGATGGCGATGGGCGTGGTGATTTCATGGCACATTATCACGTCAATATCAAGGACCATGTTGTCCGGGGTCGGGGTGTCACGCAGGTGTGCAGCAAATATTTTTTCAGCAATTGTCTGTCCCATCAGCTCTCTCCATGGGCATATGAGAATAAAATCCACCGCAAGAAAACTGTTCTTTCGGCAGGTTGATGACAAGGAGTATGTATTTTCTCCATTTGTTTTGTCAACTATGCAATACCAATTTACTCTTGCTAAAGCTCATAGTAATATCAGACCTTCATCATCAGATTTTCTGATGATACTTTAAGGAGACCATGGAACTCTATCAGCTTCGATCATTTATAACCGTTGCCCGGGA
>CAZQKF010000119.1:0-6360 GCA_964593645.1 uncultured Desulfobulbus sp. | reverse complement strand
CTGGAGCGAGTACAAAAAATATTTTGAAAAAGATCCGGCCCTGGCCCGCCGTTTTCAGCTGGTTAAACTGGATGAACCCGACACCGAGACCACGACCCTTATCCTGCGCGGCATAAAGGGCGGCTACGAAAAAACCCACAAGGTCATTGTCCGCGATGATGCGGTCCTGGCCGCCTCGGAATTTGCCGACCGCTACATCCAGGGGCGTTTTCTCCCGGACAAAGCCATTGATCTGCTCGATACCTCCTGTGCCCGGATCGGCATCAATCTCAGTGCCAAGCCGCCGTCCCTGGAAGATATCGAACGAACCATTGCCGCCCTGGGCCGGGAACAGAACGCCATTGAGCGGGATCGGGAAAACAACGTGGCCATTGATCCGGACCGGCCGGCAGAAATAGAGCAGGAAATTAAACAGCTGCACGTTGACCACGATGCCCTGCAGGAGAGGTGGCAGAAGGAACAGAAAGCCGCCCATACAGTCCTGGATATTCGCAGCAGTCTGCACCAGTTGAAAAATGGTGAGATGTCTTCCCCGCCTGTAAATGAAGTTGCCGGGGAGCCGAAAGAATCGACGCCGAAGGATGAGATGGCAGAAAGTGATACCGAGGCAGCCGATGAAGTGCCTGATGAAGATGAACTCAAGCAGGAGCTTACCGAGGCTGACCAGGCTCTGCACGAACTGCAGGGGGACAACCCGCTTATCCAGATCGAAGTAAATCCGGACATCGTGGCCCAGGTGGTGGCCGACTGGACCGGTATTCCGCTGGGTAAAATGCTCAGAGACGAAGCAGAAAACATCGTCAACTTTGAAGCCATCATGGCTGAGAAAATAAAGGGCCAGGATTTTTCCCTGACCTCCATGGGTGAGGTTATTCGGGCTGCCAAGGCGGGCATTAAAAATCCGGAACAGCCCATGGGAGTTTTTCTCTTTGTCGGGCCTTCCGGAGTGGGCAAGACAGCCACCGGCCTGGCACTGGCCGACCTTATCTTCGGCAGTGAAAAAAACGTGGTCACCGTCAACATGAGCGAGTTTCAGGAGAGTCACACGGTCAGCCGTCTGATCGGCTCCCCTCCGGGCTATGTGGGCTACGGCGAGGGCGGCATGCTCACCGAGGCTGTACGCAGGCAGCCCTATTCAGTAGTCCTGCTGGACGAGGTGGAAAAGGCCCATCTTGACGTAATGAACCTTTTCTACCAGGTTTTTGACAAGGGGACCCTGACCGACGGCGAAGGTAAGGAGATCAGCTTTCGAAATACCATTATAATCCTCACCTCGAATCTGGGCACCGATGTGATCCAGGAGATGACGGCCGGTGCAGATAAACCACCGGCCGAGGCGGTTCTGGGTGCGGTGCGGCCGCTTCTGTCCCAGTACTTTAAACCGGCTCTACTGGCCAGAACTACGGTAATCCCCTATTTCAGTCTGGATCGGGATGCCATGGAAAATATTGTCGCCATCAAGCTGGACAACCTGCAGGAGATGCTGCGCCGTAATAATCAGATGGAGCTTACCTATACGGGAGGGGTAATCAAGCAGATAGCCGCCCGCTGCACAGAGGTGGAGACCGGGGCCAGAAATATTGAATATATCTTAAACGGTAATATTCTGCCCAAGCTGTCAAGGGAAATTCTCAGTCATATGAGCGACGATGCCATGCCCTCTGCCGTTACCCTGGATGTGGATAAACAGGGTGAGTTCACCATTGCGTTTGTTTGACGGCCGGGAGTGCTGTAAACAATTACGTTGTCTCAAAGTTATGTTACAACTTGATGTTATAAGTGAGAAATGAGCATGGAGATAACTGCTTGACTCTATAATGAAAACCTACAAACCCAAGACATACGGTTTTTCTCTTAAATCCTTTGGCCTGCAGGGCAAAACCTACCTGACCGCCACAATCCTTGTTTATTTTGACCTCCGGGATCCCGAGGCGGTATTATCTGAGCAGCAGCTGTGGACAGACCTGCCCGATCAACTTGGCAGCGATACTCTGCCGGATATGGGGTTCCCGAAACCCCATGGTGAACTTCTTGTCACCGGCAGTTGTTATGCACAGACTGCCGACGGGACAGCCGCATCCGAGGTCAGTATTAAGCTGGCAAACCTGGAAAAACGGTTGCTGGTTTTTGGTGACCGGGTCTGGAAAGCGGGTAATATCCCTTCTTCGCCAAGACCTTTTGCTGAAATGCCTTTGAAGTGGTTAAACAGCTTCGGCGGTTCTGGATATGAACGCAATCCCCTGGGGAAAGGTTTCACTCAAGGAAATAACGACTCCTATCTGTCGTTACCCAATATCGAATCACCGGATCAACTGATCGGCTCTCCTAAAGACCGACCTCAACCAGCCGGTTTTGCCCCTCTGGATATGATGTGGCCCCAGCGTTTTTCTAAAGGCGGCAGCTATGGCGGTAACTGGCAGAAGGAACGCTGGCCCTGGTTTCCTGATGATTTTAATCCTGAGTTTTTTAACACGGCCCCGGAAGATCAGTATATTCCCGGTTTTTTTCAGGGACAGGAGAATCTGGAAATCAGAAATATGCACCCTGAGCTGCCCTTGATCAGCTCCCATCTGCCCGGTCAGCGGCCCCGCTGCTTTATAACCCGCCGCAAAACTCTGGAACCCGGAGCGGATACCGAATTTGTAGAATTGCACTCCAAACTGGACACGGTATGGCTGTTTCCCTCTATCCTGCGGGGCCTGCTCTTCTATCGGGGTACCATGGAAGTCCTTGACGATGAGTACGGCGATATCGAACGGATCTACGTGGCTGCTGAAACCATGGACGAGCCGGAAAAGTCCATGGAATATTATCATGAGGAGCAAAAAAAATTCTGGAACCGTATCGTTAACATCGATATGGCTCCCTTTGAAGCGGCAAAGAAAAAGGTGGCTGACACCCTGATGAAAACCAGGCAATTACCCAAACAGATCCAGCATGCCAAGCTCAAGGCCAAGGGCAAGGCGCCGCGCATGCAGCGGAGCCCGGAGGAGATAATTGTAACTGGTCATAAGACGTTGGCCGGCAGTTACAGGATACTGGAGAAGCAGGAAAAACTTGCCCAAAAAATGCATCTCAAGCATGGCCATCTGGTCAAAATTGACCTGGAAATGTTTAGCCGCATGCGCAACACCCTGGACCAGATGAAAAAAAAGCTCGACCAGACGCTCGGTCAGGTGCAGAATGCGCTTAAAAAGGGGGAAAAGACCAAGGCGGAAACGGCTGCTCATTTGAAAAAAAGCCTGACACCTGAGCAGCTGACAGAGGCGGGTATTGATCCGGATGATCTCCTGCCCACCAAAAAGGTCAATCCCTGGCATGACCGTGGGTTTCCTCTGGTTATCGGCTGGCGCAAGAAGCTGGAACAGGATGAAGGAATTCAGAATACCCTGAAGCAGCTCGGTTTTGCCGACCACACCATTAAACGGGGCTGGTTTGGCCTTTCTGCTCAGAAGCAACCTGAGCAAATGGCTGACTGGGGCAGAAAGGAGGAGGAGTTTATCGTACCTTCAGGTCTTGTCCTGCCCCGTTTTAACGAGGCTACCCTGATCGAGGTCCGTGTTCGTCCCGGAACATTGACAACACCTGATAACGACGTGCTGATCCCGGATTCAAAGGCACCTCCACTGTTTCTGGCAGCACTTGATGACAATGCGCCTGTTATCCATGTTCAGGATGAACTGACGGCCTGGCTGGTGGAACAGGAGATCGGCGATGTCTGCTCAATTCTGGCTATGGATGCTCCCAATGCCGCACCTGACAAAACCACGGCAGCAGCCCTGAAAGATGCACCGCTTATCATTTCTGTTGGTCCGGATGTGGGTGACGGTACAGCTCAACGATGGGACGAATGGAAGAAGACCTTTAAACAGGCCAGGCCTGCTGTCCTTCCAGTACGGCAAGACCTTTTTGATATCCAGCAGAAAGAGGGAATTCGCAGCTGGCTGATGCAGTTTCTGCCTGAAGAGACAGCAAGAGCCAATAACGTGGATATCACCCTGCCGGAGCCGGGAAAGCCTCCAGCAAAATCACCGGTGGCCGGCCTTGCCCTGCCTGAATTTGATGTAAAGGGCATGGTCAAGGATTTTCAGGATGATCTCAAGGCCTTTCATCAGCCCGAAGTGGACAGGGCGGAAGCCCTGAAAAAGGAGCTGAAGGCCAAGACGCGCAAGGCCATTCTCGAGATGGGCAAAGACCCGGACAAAATCCTCAATGCCCAACCAGCTAAAAAATCACTGGCTGAGACCGGCAAAGAGATGTCCGACCGGATACTTGCTCAAAAGAAACAACTGCAGGCCAAGGGCATGCTCACGCCGGAAAACGGGACAAAGATGACCGAGGCGGCAGCCCAAACTCTGCAAATGGGCAGGGACGGGGAAAAACGTTACCAGGAAGGTATGCAGAAACTCGCTGCCGCCCGCGAGAAGATTGCCAAGGTCAAGGCCGGCGAACTGCCCGATGATGTACAGGCAAAATTTGCTGAAAAGGGCATAGATCCGGATCAACTGAAGTTGCTGAGCAGGGAAGAGGTACAGGCAAGGCATGAGCAGGGTATGAGTCTGGCTGGCGCCAATATTCGCGGGCTTGATCTTTCCGGACTTGATCTGTCAGGTATTGATCTGACCAAGGCCATGTGTGGTAAGACAGATTTTGCACAATGTAACCTGCAGGGAGCGCTTTTTGATCAGACCCTGGCCCAGGAGGCAAATTTTACTGAAGCTGATCTTCGGGGGGCGATCCTGAAAAAGGCCATCCTGAGCAAGGTAAAGTTCAATTCTGCCCGACTTGAGCAGTGCGAACTACTGCAGGCCATTGTCAACGAGGCCGACTTTACGGGGGCAAAGCTCGGCGGAGTACACATATATATGTCCATGCTGCAGAAGGTGGTGTTGCACAGGGCGGATTTGCGGGAAGCTGATCTTGAAATGTCCATGTTTTCAGAGGCGCAGGCTGCGGACAGCGATTTTAGAGGAGCACGCATCCGCAAATGCCTCTTTAAAGGCACTGTTCTTGACCGGGTGAATTTTTCCGGGGCCTCATTTCCTGCAACCCTGTTTTCCGGGGCCACCGGCAAAGAGGTCAACTTCAGTGGGGCCGATTTATCGCAGGGACGCATGGGCAGGCAAACAGTATTTCGTGGTGCTGATTTTACCGGTATCAGTATGAATCAGGGCAGTTTTATGGACAGTGATCTCTCGGGCTCTAATTTTTCCGGGGCAGTGCTCAGTTCCTCAATTATAGAAAACTGTGATATGTCCAGAGTGAATCTGGCTGGAGTTTCTGCCAAAAATAGTCGTTTTAAGCGCTCAAACCTTGAACATGCCAATATGTCCGGCCTTAATCTCTTTTGCGGATCCCTGAAAAAGGCCAGGCTGGTTGAAACGGATCTCAGTTTTGCCAACCTGTTCGGCGTGGATTTCTTTAAGTGCATCATGGGCAATACCAGGCTTGACGGCGCCAACCTGAAACGAACCCTGCTCCATAACCGGACAGAGTATTTACCATGAAAAAAGAGGATATTATCCAGGCACTAGCGGCCAATCAAATGTTGCTTGATCTTGACCTGAGCGGGATTGATCTGGCAGGAGCTGATCTAAGCGGTGGCCGTTTTGAAAATGTCCGGTTCTGCGAGGCGGATCTGCGTGGGGTGAATATTCTCAAGACCGGCCTGAAAAACTGTGATTTTTCCGGGGCACGACTTGACGGCACCGACCTGACTATGGTCAACTTGCGCGGGATGAATTTTGCAGGGGCCTCCATGCAGGGCGTTACCCTGCACAAGACCCAGTTGCAGCATGCCGACCTGAGCCATACCGATTTCCATGACACCCTCTTTTCCTGGAGCCTGCTCCAGCATGCTGATCTGACCGGAGCCAATCTTGCCGGCTGTCGTTTTGAAAAAGTGGTCTGCAATCATGCCTGCTTGAAAGATGTTGATCTGCGTAACGCTGATCTCACTAAGGCCATATTTCGGGATTGTGATCTGACCGGAGTCCGGTTTGCCGGATGTCAATTTCATAAGATATTTCTTGGCCAGTGCAACTTAAGTGGACAAGATTTTCAGGGAGCAAAATTTTCCACGGTAAACGTTGATCAGTCCAACCTGCAGGGAGCTGATTTCCGCAACGCAGATATCAGCTATTCCAACTTTTCCATGGCAGACTTAAGTAGGGCCGACATGGAAGGAGTGCGGGGCGGTAAGGCCATGTTTAAAGGTACAATTCTGCAGAAAACCAATCTGCGTCATGCCGTGCTGGCCAAGTCCTATTTTGGCGAGGCCGATTTGACCATGGCCGACCTGTCCGGTGCCGATTTGAATCATTGCGTCCTGACCGGTGCCGTGCTGCGGGGAGTAAATGC
>CAZQKF010000118.1:0-6409 GCA_964593645.1 uncultured Desulfobulbus sp. | reverse complement strand
ATATATAATTTCAAGTTGTTTTAACCTGGGAAGGTCAGAGACAGCAGGTACGGAAGTTTAATGACCCGTAGGGTTACCTGCCCAGACCATGCACCGATTGCCTGAGATCAGGGAATCGGCACAATGTCTTCATTCCGTTTTCTGCTGTCGAACGACTGTCCCGCGACTATTAAGGAGGTGTACCAGTTGAATCGCGATACCAAGGCAACAAAGGTCAGTGAACTCAACGAGACCTTTAGCAATGCCAAGTTCGCGGTAGTAGCTGATTACCGCGGATTAAAAGTCACGGAACTGGAAAAACTACGTGCCAGCCTGCGTGAGCAGAATGCACAGATCCAGATTGCCAAGAACACATTGCTCAAGCTCGCTGTCAAGGGCACTGAGTATGAAGGGCTTGCCGATGATTTTACCGGCACAACAGCCATTGCCTTCAGCTTTGAAGAACCGGTAGGGCCTGCCAAGGCACTTGCTGAATTCGGTAAAGAGTTTGAAGCACTGCAGATTCGCTCTGCAGGTCTGGACGGCAAGGTGTTAACTGCTGATGATGTTATGGCTCTGTCCAAGCTGCCCAGCAAGGATCAGTTGCTTGGTCAGCTTTGCGGCGTACTTGCAGCTGTTCCGACCAAACTTGTTCGCACGCTGAATGCTGCGCCAAGTAATCTGGTCTATGCGCTGCAAGCAATTAAAGAGCAGAAAGAAAACTAACCAAACGAATATACGTTTATACACGGAGGAATGAACAATGTCTGATGCAATTGAGCAGGTTGTTGAACTTGTAGAGAAAATGAGTCTTCTTGAGGTAGCTGAGCTCGTCAAGGCCCTTGAAGATAAATTTGGTGTATCTGCAGCAGCCCCGGTTGCCGTTGCTGCTGCCGGAGCCCCTGCTGACGGCGGCGGAGCTGCTGAAGAGAAAACCGAATTTGACGTCATCCTGACAGCTGCCGGTGATCAGAAGATCAAGGTAATTAAAGAAGTACGCGCTATCACTGCCCTTGGCCTGAAAGAGGCTAAGGGGCTGGTCGAAGGTGCACCCACTCCGATTAAGGAAGGTGTGACCAAAGACGAAGCCAATGAGATCAAAGAGAAGATCGAAGCTGTTGGTGGTGGCGTGGAAATCAAGTAGGACTGCTGCTTCTGCTGTTCGTCCGGGATCTCCCGGTACGGACATGTCAACATGACAAAGTAACGCTATGGGGGACAATCCCTCGTAGCGTTGCTGTGTTTGTGACAATACGAGGTTTCAGGGTGAACTGATAAATTGTAACGTGCTAGATTTGCGTTAATTTTAAGTTATAACCTGTTTTTCGCCGATTGTATCGAGAGGGATCATGAATAGAGTACGAAAAAGTTTTGCCAAGACACGCCAGATTGTAAAGCCTCCTCATCTTATCGCTATGCAGCGGTATTCCTATGAGCGTTTTCTCCAGCGGGGCATTGACCCGGATCAGCGGCAAGAGGTTGGCCTGCAGGCTATCTTTAAAAATATTTTTCCGATCACGGATTTTAACGGACTCTGTTCTCTCGAATTTGTTCGCTATTCGTTTGGTGAGCCTAAGTACACCATTGAAGAGTGCATCGAACGGGGCATGACCCATGATGTACCTGTCAAAATTACTGTCCGCCTGATTACCTTTGATGTTGACGAGGCTACAGGCGTTCAATCCGTTCGTGATATCAAGGAGCAAGAGGTATTCCTCGGTTCACTGCCCCTTATGACCAAGGACGGAGTGTTTGTTGTAAACGGCACCGAGCGGGTAGTTGTTAACCAGCTGCAACGTTCTCCCGGCCTGTTCTACACCCATGACAACGGCAAGTCCCATTCCTCGGGCAAGCGGCTCTATTCCGCCCGTATTATTCCGGTTCGGGGCTCCTGGCTCGACTTTGAGTTTGATATCAAGGATATCCTGTATGTTCGCATAGATCGTCGCCGTAAACTACCCGTGACAACCCTGCTCAAGGGGTTGGGGTACACGGACGAGGAACTGCTGCGTAAGTTTTATCTCGTTGATACTGTTGAGGTGAAAAGAGGGAAATTTTTCTTAAAATTTCAACCTGAGACCTTTATCGGCCAGCGTTGGCCCACCGATGTTATTGACCCGACTTCCGGGGATATTATCGGCCATAAAGGACGCAAAATTCCTAAGAGTGTTGCAAGAAAAATGGAGAAGGCAGGTATTACCTCTGTTGCTGTAAGTGAAGAGGATTTACTGGATCGTTTTCTGGTCACGGATATGATAGATCCGGGCACGGGTGAGGTTATTGCCAAGGTAAATGATCCGCTTTCAGAGACACTGCTTGAAACTATAAAAGCTGCCAAGATAAAAGAGTTTGAGTTGCTCTTTATTGATGGGGTCAATGTCTCTGAGTCGTTTCGCAAGACCCTGTTTGTTGACAAGGTGCTTGATACTGATCATGCTCTCATCGAGATCTATCGTCGCCTTCGGCCCTCGAGTCCCCCTACTCCTGAGATCGCCCAGGCCTTTTTTGACAAGTTGTTTTTTGACCCGTCCACCTACGATCTTTCCGAGGTGGGGCGCTATAAAATAAATTCTAAGCTCGGCGTTGAAACACCCATCGAACATCGAACCTTGACCAAGGATGATATCATCTTAGGAGTCAAGCATTTGATGGAGCTTAAGGATCAACTGCGCGACGGAGACGACATTGATCATCTCGGTAACCGGCGGGTTCGTACTGTGGGTGAGCTCTGTGAAAATCAGTACCGGATGGGACTGGTCAGGATGGAGCGTGCCATTAAGGAACGGATGAGCCTTCAGGAAATCGAGACTCTGATGCCCCATGATCTGGTGAACCCGAAACCGGTGACCTCGGCAATCAAAGAGTTTTTTGGAACCTCGCAGCTGTCCCAGTTTATGGATCAGACCAATCCTCTGTCAGAGGTGACCCATAAACGGCGACTGTCAGCTCTTGGACCTGGCGGCCTGTCTCGTGAACGCGCCGGTTTTGAGGTTCGTGACGTACATCCGACCCATTACGGTCGTATCTGTCCGGTTGAGACCCCTGAGGGGCCCAATATCGGTCTTATTGTATCTCTTGCTACCTATGCCCGTGTCAATCCCTATGGTTTTATTGAAACACCGTACCGGATTGTCAAGGATCGGCAGATCACCGATGAGGTCAAGGATTTCACGGCCCTGCAGGAGCAGGGCAAGGTCGTTGCCCCGGCCATTGTTCACTTGGATGATAACGACAGACTCTTGGATGACTCGCTCATTGCCCGGCGTGAGGGTGAAGTTATCACTGTGTCGGCTGATGATGTGACTGCTATGGACGTTGCTCCCAATCAGTTGGTTTCCGTGGCCGCATCTTTGATACCGTTTCTTGAAAATGATGATGCCAACCGAGCACTCATGGGATCCAATATGCAGCGGCAGGCTGTTCCTTTATTGAAAACAGCTGCACCGTTGGTGGGAACCGGTGTTGAAAAATATGTAGCCCAGGATTCCGGTGCCTGTCTGCTGGCCGGCGGTGACGGAGTTGTTGAAGAAGTTGATGCCAACCGGGTCGTTGTTCGCTACGACGAACCGGGCACTGATGGGTTTGATACCGGTATTGGCGTCTATCGTCTGTCCAAGTATAAAAAATCAAATCAGAATACCTGCTTTAACCAAAAACCTCTGGTGCTGCCCGGTCAACGTGTTATTAAAGGTGACGTGATGGCCGACGGGCCGTCCACTGAGGTCGGCGAGCTGGCTCTGGGTAAGAATGTGACTATTGCCTTCATGCCCTGGCGCGGCTACAACTTTGAGGATTCAATCCTTATCAATGAGCGGTTGCTTAAAGAGGATACCTTTACCTCGGTACATGTCGAAATTTTCGAGACCATGGCCCGGGACACAAAGCTCGGCAAGGAAGAGATTACCCGTGATATCCCCAACGTGGGTGACGAAGCCCTGCGTAACCTGGATGAGTCAGGGATTGTCCGCATAGGTGCTGAGGTCGGAGCCGGCGATATGCTGGTCGGCAAGGTCACGCCTAAGGGTGAGACCATGCTGTCGCCTGAAGAGAAACTGCTACGGGCCATTTTTGGTGAAAAAGCAGGTGATGTTAAGGATTCCTCTTTACGAGTACCGCCTGGAGTACAGGGGGTAGTTATCGATGCCAAGGTGTTCTCACGTAAGGGCGTAGATAAGGATGAACGAACTTTGATGATTGAGGATGACGAGGTACGTCGCCTGAATCGTGATATGGACGATGAGCTCAGCAGTCTGAAAAAAGGTGTACGTAAGACCCTGTCTGATCTGCTGGTCGGCCGTACTGCTAAGGCTGATGTGATAGACAAGAAGGGATCGGTTGTCCTTAAACTCGGCAAAAAACTGAACGCAGATGTCCTTGAGCAGGTTGCATTCCAGCAGCTGCGTGGCCTGGATTTTTCCGAACGTGCCCGGTATGAGGAGCAGCTCGAAGATATCTTTAACAATTACTCCAAGCAGGCCCAGACTGTTCGAGCCCGATACGAGGGCATTGTCGGCCGGATGGAAAAGGGCGACGATCTTTCTCCCGGCGTAGTTAAGATGGTCAAGATTTATGTGGCCACCAAGCGTAAGCTTGCCGTGGGTGATAAGATGGCTGGCCGTCATGGGAATAAGGGTGTTGTTTCACGACTGCTGCCTGAAGAGGATATGCCGTATTTTGCCGATGGAACTACCGTTGATCTGGTGCTCAACCCCTTGGGTGTTCCGTCGCGTATGAATGTGGGCCAGGTGCTTGAATGTCATCTCGGCTTTGCCGCAAAACGTCTGGGGGAGCAGTTAGAAAAATTGGCCCGAGCCCATGAGGTTGAGCAGATTAAGCAGAAGCTGCAGGCGGTCTATTCCGAGCAGGAGTACAACGCCATGACAGCTGGACTTACCGATGATCAGCTGGTGGACAAGATGCGCAAATACGGGCATGGTCTGCACATGGCCACCCCCGTATTTGACGGTGCCTCTGAAGAGTCGATTCGTGAACTGCTCATGGAGGGCGGTGTGGATGAGGTCGGTCAGTCGACATTGTATGACGGACTCACCGGCGATAAATTCGACAACCCGGTTACCGTTGGCGTGATGTATGTGCTCAAGTTGCATCACCTGGTTGATAATAAAATTCATGCCCGTTCCACCGGCCCGTACTCCCTGGTCACCCAGCAGCCGCTGGGTGGCAAGGCGCAGTTTGGCGGTCAGCGCCTCGGCGAGATGGAGGTCTGGGCCATGGAGGCCTATGGCGCTGCCTATACTCTTAAAGAGTTCCTCACTGTCAAATCTGATGATGTTGAAGGCCGGACCACCATGTATGAAAAGATCGTCAAGGGCAATAATTTTCTGGAAACCGGTCTACCCGAATCATTTCATGTTCTGGTCAAGGAACTTAAAGGGTTGTGTCTCAATGTTGAGCTGCTTGAGTAATCTGTCTCCGTACAGGAGTTGACGTTGGCAGGGCCTGGTCGCGCTGGCCGGAATGTGTAAGTTGTTTGATAAAAACAAGAGAGGGATTCTTCGTGGAAGAACTGTTTAGTTTCTTTAATAAACCGAAAGGACCAGTTGTCTTTGATAGGGTAAAAATCTCCCTTGCCTCACCGGCAAAGATCTATGAGTGGTCGCACGGCGAGGTAAAAAAACCTGAGACCATTAACTACCGGACATTTAAGCCGGAACGTGATGGTCTGTTCTGTGCTAAAATTTTTGGCCCGGTCAAGGATTACGAATGTAACTGCGGTAAGTATAAGCGTATGAAACACCGCGGCGTGGTCTGCGAGAAATGTGGTGTTGAGGTCATTCAGTCCAAGGTGCGGCGTGAGCGTCTGGGGCATATCGAACTTGCTGCTCCGGTTGCTCATATCTGGTTTTTGAAATCCCTGCCGTCCAAGATCGGCGCGATTTTAGATATGACGCTTAAAGAACTTGAGCGGATACTCTACTTTGAATCCTACGCAGTTATTCGTTCCGAGGTCGAAACCCTGCCGGTTGGCTCTCTGCTCAATGAAGAACAGTACCGTACCAGTCTGGAAGAACATCCCGGCCAGTTTAAGGTGGGGATCGGAGCTGAGGCCATCCGTGAGATGCTGATGGATCTTGATCTGCCTGCGCTTTCTACAATGCTGCGCCGGGAGATGAAGGAAACCGGTTCTATTACCAAGCGGACAAAGTTTGGTAAGCGTCTCAATGTTGTAGAGGCTTTCCGTGATTCCGGCAACCGGCCCGAGTGGATGATCCTGGAGGTTATCCCGGTGCTACCACCGGATTTGCGTCCCCTGGTACCTCTTGAAGGCGGTCGTTTTGCTACCTCTGATCTCAATGATCTCTATCGCCGGGTTATTAACCGGAACAACCGTTTGAAACGACTGCTGGAGCTCGATGCTCCTGACATCATTATCCGCAATGAAAAGCGGATGCTGCAGGAGGCAGTAGAC
>CAZQKF010000117.1:0-6418 GCA_964593645.1 uncultured Desulfobulbus sp. | reverse complement strand
GCAGATGGAGCATGGCGTAGTTGCGCAGGATGAGAGGGGTGGCTTTTTCCGGCAGGGTCAGCATCTGGTCCACTTCGGCAATGGACAGGGCATGGGGCAGACTGCGGCCGATTTTGGGCGGATCAATATCTGTAATCGGGTTGGCGGTCAGCTGGTTCTGATTGGCAAGAAAATCAAAAAAGGCACGCAGGGCGGCCAGTCGCCTGGCATTGCTGCGGGAACCGATGTTACGCTGGAAACAGTCCTGGAAAAAGAGACGGATATGTTTATTGGTGATCTGCTCCGGCCCTGTAATGCGTCGTTTTGCAAGAAAATCAATAAAGAAGCGAAGGTCGGAGCCGTAACTGTTGACCGTGTTTATGGAAAGGCGGCGCTGAACCGTAAGGTACTGCAGAAAGAGATCAAGGCTGTCGCGTAAGGACAATGTTTTCAGGGGCTGTGCTTAAGTTGGCAGGAAAAAGAAAAACTCTGTCGGTCAAGATGACCGACAGAGTTTGCTGGACTAATACCGATTTTTCATACGGTTGTACTTCCGAAGTTTACGAAGGGCTTCCGCAGACTTGCGACGCTTCTTAATGCTGGGTTTCTCGTAGTATTCGCGTCGTTTAAGCTCGCGCTTGATGCCGTCGATCTGCAGCTTCTTTTTCAGCTGGCGAATGGCGTACTCAAGATCTCCCCGTACCTCTACTTCTATCATGAACAATCACATCCTTTTCGAAAATGGCATGTCCCATCTGCTTGTTTATTAATTTTACCTGAACTCTTTAAATTATTCTGCATCCGATATTATGTCAATGAAATTCTGTTCTCTTTTGTGGTGTACGAAAAAAGAGTTTAGTGGTATATTTATAGGTTTAACACTCTGGATTAGTCTTGACTGTCCGGTAACATCTGAGAATCTTTACTTATAAAAAATAGCTTAAAGAGGAGTCGTCATGTCCAGTAATTATTTTAACAGTTTACCCCTGCGTCTGCAGCTTGATGAGCTCGGTCGCTGCCGTTTTATGGATGCATCCGAATTTAATGGTGTTGAAGCCTTAAAAGGCAAAAAAATTGTCATTGTCGGCTGCGGCGCCCAGGGATTCAACCAGGGCTTGAACTTGCGCGACAGTGGCCTGGACGTCTCCTACACCCTGCGTGAGGCTGCCATCACCGAGCAGCGTCAGTCCTGGAAAAATGCCACGGAAAATAATTTTAAGGTCGGCACCTATGAAGAAATGCTGCCCGATGCGGATCTGGTCATTAACCTGACCCCGGATAAACAACATTCCAACGTCATTGAGACGGTTATGCCGTTTATGAAAAAAGATGCCTGCCTCTCCTATTCCCATGGCTTTAATATTGTTGAAGAGGGCATGCAGATTCGTGACGATATCACAGTTGTCATGGTAGCTCCCAAGTCGCCCGGAACCGAGGTTCGCGAGGAGTACAAACGCGGCTTCGGCGTGCCCACTCTGCTGGCCGTGCATACCGAGAATGATCCCCAGGGGATCGGCTGGGACGTTGCCAAGGCCTATGCTGCCGGAACCGGCGGTGACCGGGCCGGTTGCCTGGAATCTTCCTTTGTGGCTGAAGTTAAATCGGATCTGATGGGTGAGCAGACCATCCTCTGCGGCATGCTCCAGACCGGTTCACTGCTCTGCTTTGAAAAAATGGTTGAGCAGGGCATGGATGCCGCCTACGCCGTTAAACTGATTCAGCACGGCTGGGAGACCATAACCGAAGCCCTGAAGCACGGCGGTATTACCAACATGATGGATCGGCTGTCCAACCCGGCCAAGATCCGGGCCAATGAGCTGTCTCTTGCCATGAAGCAGATTCTTGAGCCGTTGTTTCATAAGCACATGGACGACATTATGTCCGGTCATTTTTCCAAAACCATGATGGTTGACTGGGCCAATGACGATGCCAATCTGCTGAAATGGCGCAAGGAGACCGGTGAAACAGATTTTGAGAAAACCGATGCCGCAGACACCGAGATCAGCGAACAGGAATATTTTGACAAGGGCATCCTGATGGTGGCCATGATCAAAACCGGTGTTGAGCTGGCCTTTGACACCATGGTGTCCGCCGGAATTAAAGAGGAATCAGCCTATTACGAGTCCCTGCACGAGGTACCGCTCATTGCCAATCTCATTACCCGTAAGAAACTGTACGAGATGAACGTGGTAATCTCCGATACTGCGGAGTATGGCTGTTATCTCTTCAACCACGCCGCCTACCCCATGCTGCAGGATTTCATGAAGGGCGTGGGCACGGATGTTATCGGCAAAGGTATGGATGTGAAGGACAACGGCGTCAACAACGTCGAGCTCATCGAGACCAACGAGGCCATCCGCTACACCGGTGTGGAGATAATCGGCGAGGAACTGCGCTCTTACATGGGCGCCATGAAACCGATTATCTAATTCTCAGAGAAAAAAGTGTTGCCTGAGGGGTTGCTTCATCTGAAGCAACCCCTTTTTTGTTAAGAGGCATTGATAGGCTGCTGCAAAGGATGTCATTGCTCCGTTTCTGCATTAAATTTTCTTCCTGCTTTATCCAGATCTTCCCACAGATCTTCCACCCACTGGTATCGCTGTTTCAGATCATGGGACAACGCCTTAAGAATTATCTCTTCCAGGGATAAAGACAGGCCGGCCCTGAAATTTCGGGGCGGGGTAACCTTTTCTTTTGTTCGCAGCCACTGCTGGAGAGATTGTTTATTTCTGCTGAAAGGGAGCCTGCCGGTGGTTGCCAGATAGAGCAGAATCCCGATGGCGTAAATATCACTGCGAGGATCTTCACGTCTGCTCTGGATCTGTTCCGGTGCCATATAGAGCAGGTCACCCTGGGGCCCCAAACCAGCTGCTGCAATGGGGTCAGGCCGGCGGTCGCCTGCAGCCAGTCCCATATCAGTAAGATGCAGGCGCTGCTGCTCATCCAGCATCAGGACGTGCGGCCGCAGGTCATGGTGGACAATTCCGGCGGCATGAAAAGAGGCAACCAGATCACAGAGTTGGGAAAAAACAGGCAGCAGCAGTTGGTCGTCCAGGCGTTTGTTCTCCAGGATTGAGATAAGGCTTCTTCCCGGGATTTCCTCCAGAATGAGCACGTCATCCACCCGTTCCCGGGTCCTGGGCAGGCAGGGATGTGAAAGGGATGCAAAGAACTGCATCTCCCGTTCAAAACAGGCCCGGTATAACGGATTTTGCATCACTTCATCATAACCGATTTTGAGTGCAACCTTATTGGCCGGTTCAGCTGCATATCCGCTGTACAGCCAGGACATGGCACCGGCAGCGATCGGCAGAGTGACAACATAGCTGCCGATAAAATTGGGCTGCAGGGAGGATCCTTTGCGGGCGGAACGAAGGTAATGGTGCAGAGAGCCAAATGAGGCATTCAGCACATCAAGTTCATCTCCCGGGCCGGAAGTACCTGCATTATTTTTACCTGCTACTGTTGAGACCATGGCGCTGAGGCGTTCAATGACCAGCCTCTGGAAAAGCAGGTTCAGGAGCCACAGCCAGACAAGGGTTGCCGGCAGGGTGATGAAAAAAATGATCAGACTGCCCTGCCAGGCCGAACGCAGAGACGCTGAAACAGGAATGGCAACCGAATCTATTCCTGCCGGATCACCGGCCTTAAAGCGGAATCCTCCCTTGCTGCCGTAGCGGTCAAGCAGAGATTGCGGTGCATCGTCTGCCTTGCCGTGGCAGCGGATACAGGGCGGGGTAAAGTAATCAGGTATCATGGACACAAAAAAAGAAGCACCGTTTTTCTGAACCACCCCCTGCCAAAACCTTTGGTCCGGGTTTTGTTCAAACCAGTCCAGCATTTCCTCTTCAAAGGGATCTGCCAGGTTGCGCGGGTTGTGCGGATTTACAGATGCCCTGCGATAGATGTAATCGGGCATGGCCTGGGCAAAGCGATTCATGATAGTGGTGCTGATATAGGTGGTGGACATTGCCTCGATGATAAAATCGTCCTTGCCATGCAGCGTATACATTTTCGGACGCAGTTCCTCTTTGACGTAGCTGCGGATGGCCTCGACTTCCTGGAGAATAACCTCGGACTTGCTCATGGCCTCGGCCATGAGCAGCCGACGAGTGTTCCAGAAGGAAAGCATTGACAGCAGCAGGCCGCCACTGATAAGAATCAGGGCTGACCAGAGAAAGAAACGCTGCCTGAGATTGATGGTGGATACCTGTCCATGACTGCCGGGTTGCATATCTTTCTCCGATTATATGAAAGTCTCCACAAAGCACTGACCCTGCCATGCCCGCAGTGACGTATTTTCATTGTTCGCTGTGGCTGGCCAACCAGGTCCAGCCTGCAGGTCAGGTTCCCTTGAGCAGACGTCTGCTGAGTACCTCGGGCAGGCCGGCATCAAGAATGGCCCGGGCTGTTTTTTCTACATCATAGGCAACTCTGTGAAATTCAAGCTGTTTACTTCTGCTGTCCATGATGAGGTAGCAGGCCTGCATGTTCCCGTCTCTTGATTGGCCGACACTGCCGCAGTTGATGATACGCCGTCTGCGGTCATTTACAGGAAAGCAGGTTGAGCCTGTTACGGGCTGAAGATTTACTGATAATAGATGTTTTTTGCAAATTACCAGGGGCCGGTGGCTGTGGCCGATAAAGAGATTTCGGCATTTGGTGGCTGCAAAACTGCGCAGGGCATACTTGCGGTCCAGTACGTATCGCCAGCCCCGGGGATTGTAAGGATTGGCATGGACAAAGGTCATGTCTGCCAGATCCAGCCGGTCGGGCAGGGCTGCAAGATATTTTTTATCTGTCTCACTGAGTTGATTCATGGTCCAGAGAATGGCCTCCCGGGCCGCAGAAGACATGCCGTAGGGTGAGGCCTGCCAGAGAGCGGCCACATCGTGATTACCGGCAATGCAGCGGCAGTTTTTCAGGCCGCGTACCAGGTTGATGCACTCCTCTGGAAAAGGACCGTATCCGACCAGATCGCCGAGACAGATCCTTCTGTGTACATTTCGTGTGGCAGCATCAGCCAGTACGGCCTGCAGGGCTTCAAGATTTCCATGAATATCAGAGAAGATCATCAGGCGCATTCAACTGTTCTCCGCTGACGGTTTAGGTAACGGGTCCGCCTTTTTTTCCAGGGCCATGCTGCATAGATCCTGCTGCAGGTTGAATGCCCTGAGTAAAGGGCCGTAGCCGGCCAGGTTGGGCCTGCTGACCGGACAGCTGTTGTCTGTCAGAAAGGGAACCTCGGCCGGAGGCGAGTCAAGATGGGCCCGCAGGATCAGTGATACTTGAGCCAGCTTATTTTTCAGGCTGCAGGAGAGGGGCAGAAGTTCATGAATATAGAGATCCTGGAGGCCTGCAGGATCATGGGGGCAGCACGCAGCCATCTGATCGGCCAGCTGGTGGAAGCGAATATGTATCGGCGTCAGCAGCGAGATAATTTGCTGCCAGTCCGCAGTTGCGTCAAGTGAGGACAGGAACCGGCCGAACAGGCAGCTGCTCTCACTGAGCCTGCTGTTCCGGTCGGGGTGGAGGAGTTGCTGGTAGATAAAATCAGTATGATCATGTAGGTGTTCATACCAGAGATCAACCAGGAAAATATCGCAGGCCAGCACCTGCTTGGCGGTTAGTGTATGGGGCTGCAGCTTTGCCAGCCCGGTGAGCGGTGAAAAAGGAGTCTCTGCTGCAACCGTTACCCGGCAGAGATTGGTGCCTTCCAGGCGGCGGCAGACCGAAGCACTGCGCAGCAGCCCCTCTTTTTTACGGGATCCGGCCAGTACCAGCAGTTCCGCATCCAGATCCGTGCAGAGCTGCTGCAGCACTGCAACAGGTTCGCCTCTGATGAGACGGATGCTGGGATCAATGCTGCAGCGGCGAAGAAGCTGGACTGCATGCTCGATCCTAACCATAAGCTTTTCCCCTTCAACGGTAATCCCGTAGCGCCTGAAATGGGAGTCGCTTTCCTCCTCAATGACATGGACAAGCGTTATATCAGCAGAGCGGATAAGGGCCTGTTTCTTAATCTCAGCCAGCATATTGTCGCTGCCCGGGGTGTCGATCAGGCCGCCGATAATCTGCGGTTTGCTCTTCGGGGTTTTTGTGGACGGCTGTTGCCGAGTAAGCTGTATCGATTTTTCGGGAAACAGGCGTCGCCACAGTGGGGGTAAGGTCTCTGTCTTTCCCGTCTCAGTGAGCGGCAGCTGCCGCCAATGGGACAGATCATGCTGGAGATCTGTGATGTTTTCGTACCGATCTGCGGGCCGGCGGGCAATGGCGCGGAGAATAATGGACTGGATCCGGGGCGGGATTGTCTTGTTATAATACCGCGGCGGGGTTGGATCATGCCGCAGCCGTTTTCTGGCAATCCGCAGCTTGCTGGTGTGCGGCCAGGGCAAACGGCCGGTGAGCATCTCGTAGAAGAGCATGCCCATGCTGTAGA
>CAZQKF010000116.1:0-6422 GCA_964593645.1 uncultured Desulfobulbus sp. | reverse complement strand
ATCATGGACGATCAAGCCAAAGAAATTGAAAAAATCCTGACCCCGGAGCAGAAACAGTCGTTCAAGATACTGCGCCGTGAAAAAGAACAGGAAATGCGCAAGAGAAGGCCCCGGTGAGTAGCCAGTGCCGTGCACAAGCTGTTCACATGACCACTTGGGAGCTACTTAAACGATGAATCCTGAATTCATCGGCATCAGCGCGGCCTTACTCTCGGCGGCTTCGTGGGCTGCCGGTGCTATTTTATTCAAACGGGTCGGAGAGATAGCCTCTCCCTTCGGAATGACGCTGAGTAAGGGGCTTGTCAGCATTATTCTGCTCGGCATTGTTATGGTCTTTATCGGCTACGACTCGATTTCCTTACACAGTGTCATGCTGCTGTGCTTAAGCGGTATCCTGGGTATTGCGGTGGGAGACACCCTGTTTTTTGCCGCATTGCGGGATTTAGGCCCTAACACATTAATCGTGTTCTTCATGACCGGCCAGATCCTGACGGCCCTGCTGGCAGTAGCCTTTCTCGGCGAGATACCACCGCTCAAAACCTGGATCGGCATTTTCATCACAACCATCGGCATCGGTACCGTTTTGTGGGCCAAGATTCTAGCAGACAAGGAAAAGATGTCCACTGGTATCCGGGGTGTTATTCTCGGCATACTGTTCATGCTCTGCATGTCTGTTTCCGTGATTATTGCCAAACCGGCACTTGCCTCGGTATCTACGGTCTGGGCCACCTTCATTCGCCTGGCCGCCGGAACTGTGGCCATGCTGTTTTTTGGTCTCAGTACTGGTAAAATCAATGACTGGATCAATCCTTTCCTAGATAAAAAAATGCTTATACTTTTTGTCAGCTCTGTGTTTGTGGTCACCTTTGGTGGCTTCTGGCTCTCTATTGTAGCAATCAAATATGTTGATGTTGCTATTGCCAACACCCTTGGAGCCACCGAAGCCCTGTTTGTGATCCCACTTTCCTATATTTTTCTTAAAGAACGCGTCGGTAAAATAGAAATTGCCGGTACTTTGCTGGCAGTCTGCGGTGTTCTGCTGATCTGTACGAGCTAAGTATTTCCTGCATAGATACACAAATTCGAAAAAATTAAACTGGAGCTTGAGATGAACAAATCATTCTGGACGTTGATTATCCCTGCATTTCTCTGCCTGGCCGTGCCTGCTGCAGCGTCAACGCCACCGCCGATGACGCTAACCATCAACACCAAAAACTCACTGATCCGCATTGGTGTTGCCCCACTGAAAATCACCAAACAGGGCAAAGTTGTTGCCGCCCTGGCTCTGGACGCCATTAACACCGGTAATAAAGAAAAGATGGCTGCTGCTATTGCTGAGTACGAGAAACTGATCCCTATAGAAAATACCGGTGGTGATTACCTGGGCCTGCAATGGCTGCTCAAGGGAATGATTGCCTCACCGGCAGAGCTTAAGCAACAGCTGGATACGGATACTGCCCGAGAATATTGGCATTATTTCACCCAGGATGACTCCAAATATCTCAAGGAATACCTGGAACGAGGGTATAACCTTAAAGACTTTTCCAGTGAAGATCCGAAGGTTCACATGGAACGGCGCAGCTATCTGGAAGATCAGATCATGTTTAACAATCCCTGGCGCAGCAAATGGGAAAACTCTGCAGAAATCCTCAAAAACATGCCGCTAAGGGAGGGTGATACAATCCTGGACATCGGAGCCGGATTTGGTTTTTACTCCTATCAGTTCTCAAAAATGGTCGGCGACAGGGGTAAGGTGTATGCAATCGACATTGCTGATTCCTATATCAAATACCTCAGCGATTTTAATGACAAGTACGGCTATACAAATGTCCTGCCGACCCTTTCCGAGACAACGGACATCAAGGTGAAGGATCAGGCCGATGTCGCATTTATGTGTTCCCTGTACCATGTCATATATTCCTGGTCGGCTGAAACTGACCGGCAGCCGTTTCTTGTGAGCATCAAAAAGGCACTGAAACCCGGCGGTTACCTGATTATTGCCGACAACGCCTTTGCCGGCGGTAAAGAACTGCATAACCTGTATGTCTACCAGCAACTGGTGCAGGCCCAGCTCCATTTCTACGGATTTCGTCTTGAAAAAACAATCGAGATTACACCTCTGCGCTATATGATGATCTTTAAGCAGGAGCCCGGAGAGCTTACCGAGCTTTCCGTGCGGACGGATAATGATCCGGCCAAAGAGATCAAGGTTAAAATAGACTCAACCAACTCACTGGTTCATATCGGCAGTCTTGATTCCTATGACATCACTCCCCAGGGGATTGCCGCTGCCAAGATTGCCCTGGAAGCTCTGGAAACAAAGGATATTAATGTGGCCCGAAAGGCAATATCAAGATACAACACCATTATTCCCGAAGAAAACTTTGGTGGTGAATACACGGCCCTGCAATGGTTCTGCGAGTACATTGCCGCAACGCCTACCCAGCAGAAAAAAATGCTGAACGACCCGCTGACGACGGCCTATTATAACTTTCTCGGCAAAGATGACTATGACCTCCTGAAATCGTTTATCAAGTATAAGTATAAACTGGTCAAAGAACGTCCCCTCAGCAAAATGGACGCCAAGAAAAAGCCCAGTGAAGAGGATAAGGAGATAGGGCGAATCCGCCGTGCCTTTGTTGAAGATTTTATCCTCTTTAACAACCCGCAGCGGGAGAACTGGGAGCACAGTCAAAAAATCATGGGCCTGCTGCCCTTTAAGAAAGGCGACAAGATTGCAGACATCGGATCGGGTTCCGGATTCTACAGTTACCGCTTTTCTAAAATAGTCGGCGATGAGGGCCGGGTATACGCCTTGGACATCAAAAAAGGTCACATTTCCTTTCTTCAGGATTTTATCAAACAAGAGGGCATCACCAATATTGTACCCATAAACAATGAGCCGGAAACTCTCCCGATCCCGGAGAAGGTGGATTACGCCTACATGTGCTCCCTCTACCATATTATCTATGGCGTTTCTTCCCAACAGGAACGTGATATTTTCATCAATAATATTAAAAAATCCCTGAAAAAAGACGGAACACTGATTATTGTAGATAACGGTCCGGTTGCTGACAAACTGCTGCCGTATCACGGCCCGTACATCAGGAAAGAGTTAATCATTGCCCAGCTTGCGCATTATGGATTTACCTTTCAGGAGTATCACCAGATTATACCGCAGCGGTATATGTTGACATTCAAAATAACGGAATAAAAAACAGCTGTATATTTGACAAATGGAAGTTCTGAAAGCAACGGTTATTTATGATCGAGCAGATGTCAGAACGACCTCAAGGCAGCCCTCAGTATCAATGAGTAACAGAAACGAAAGCATCCAGGAGTATATATAGATATGAATTTAAAGGATTTTGGTGACAGCGACGGCTGGTCTAAAAAAGACCTGGTCGCCCTTCTGCAGGCAGAGGGAACGCTGCAGGAGCAGTTGTTTACCCAGGCAAGGACAGTACGAAAAGCGGAAGGACTGGATAATATCCTGCTGCGCGGAGTTATTGAGATATCCAACTTCTGCCGAAAGAAATGCGGGTATTGTGCCATGAATGCAACCAATCCGGATCTGGACAGGTACCGGATGGATGTCGGCGAGATTATGGAAATTGCCGGTGAGATCAAGGAGGCAGGCATTAATGTAGCCTTTCTTCAGTCCGGCCAGGATCCGCTTTCCGATCCGGTTGTTGAACAGGTCATCCCGAGGATTCGCCAAGAACTGGGCATGCATGTCCTGCTCTGTCTGGGCGAAAAGAGCAAGGAAGAGTACCAGAAATTTGCTGATCTCGGTGCAGATTCCTATATTATCAAATTTGAGACCTCAAATCCAGACATTGCCAATCAGGTCATACATACTCCGGTAGAGCAACGCCTGCAGGCGATCCGGTGGGTTCAGGAGGCAGGACTTAAGCTCGGCACCGGCAACATCATCGGCCTGCCCAACCAGACCCTGGAAAACCTGGCAGAGGATATCCAGCTTGCCTGCAGTCTTAAGCCTGATTTTGTCAGTTCAGCCCCCTTTATCCCCAGCAACAACACCCAACTCCAGGACATGCCCACCGGTAGTTTCGACCACACCTTAAACACCATGGCCATCTTACGCATTTTGCTCAAAAATGTACGGATACCGGCAATCAGTGCCTTGGAGAGTATCAAGCCCGGTGGCCAGGTCATGGGCTTTAATGCCGGGGCAAACATCATGACCATCAACTTTACCCCTGCTGCCCGGCGGCAAAAATATGTTATTTACAAAAAAGGACGGTTTGTCGTCAAACTCGACCATGCACGTAAAGTTATAGAACAATCCGGTCTGGAAGTTTTCCAGGAACCCGAACTCAGTTGAACCTGACCGACCATCCTTAACACAAATAGACCTGTACGGAGAAATATAATGACACCGGAACGAAAAAAACAACTCATGGATAATGCCAGGGGCAGAGTGGAAGACCTTGCCCGCCTGCAGAAGGCAGGGCTGATCTGCAAACAGGGTGATTTTTTCCCGTCAGTCCATTATCCGCCCATTACCATGTATCCGCAGACCACCCAGGAAGACCTGTTTAAAGGCTACACCCCGCCTGCCGACGACCTCTTCGACATATACGCCCATATCCCCTTTTGTCAGCAGCGCTGCGTCTACTGTCATTACCCTTTAAAGCTCGGCAAAAACGAGCAGGAAAAAGACCGCTACCTGACTGCTCTGGAAAAGGAGATGGACATCTACATGGGCGTGCTGGGTATTGATCAGATCAAGGCCAGGTCCATCTTGGTAGGCGGCGGCACTCCTACCTATCTCAGTTTTGAACAGCTGGAACGATTTCTGAAGTTCTTTACCAAGAGAATTGACCTTTCACGCTGCAGACAGTTCAACTATGACCTGGACCCCGGCTCCCTTATCGGCCCGGACGGGCTCAAGCGGCTGCAGATGATGAAGGATTACGGTGTTAACCGGCTGACTATCGGCATCCAGTCGTTAAGCGATGAAATCCTCAAGATGATGAACCGGCCCCATAACGCTGCCCAGGCGGTTGAGTCGATTAAGAACTCGCTGGAATACGGTTTTCAGGTCGATATCGAGTTTATCTTCGGCTATCCCGGCCAGACCCTGGACAACTGGATGGAGGTCATGGAAGAAGCTGTCACCCTTGACGTGGAGGAGATCCAATTGTACCGGCTCAAAGTTGAAGCCTATGGTGATCATCAGGGCCCCATTGACAAACTGATTGCCAAACATCCTGAGATTGTGCCCACGGTGGAAGACAATATCATGATGAAACAGCTGGCCATTGATATCCTGGCCGACCACGGCTACCATGAAAACCTGCGCCGAGTGTATACCAGGGAGAAAAAACATTTTTCCCATTATGCCCATAACCAGTGCTGCATGCTCTACGATGAGATCGGTTTCGGGCTGACCGCCTTCAGCAGCCTGCGCGATCGATTTGTCCTTAACACCCAGTTCTTTGATGAATATTATGCCAAGATCGAGTCGGGTAAACTACCCCTTAACCGAGGAATTATCCGCAATAAGGATGATCAGGAGCGTTGGGCTATTATCCTGCCGCTCAAGAACAGGGACGTACGCAAAAACTATTATGAAAAAGTAACGGGAGTACCGCTGCCCAAACATTTTCTCAAAGAGTTTGAAAAGTTGAAAAAATACGGTCTGGTTGAGGAGAACGAACGTCGTTTCAAACTGACAAAACTCGGAGCCTTTTTTGCCGACGAGGTTGCTGAACATTTTCAGCGGTCCGAGTATATGGCCTTCCCCCTCGAGGACTACGGCGAGGGAGAACTGTCTCCTGTGAACTCTGCGACTTAAAATATAAACCAATTCATGACAACCCGGGAAACACAGCCAAACAGCCATCCACGTGACCAGTTGGCCCGATCACTGACGCTTGGCGGAGCAACGCTGCTGGTGGTGTCTTCGGTCATCGGCTCGGGTATTTTTTTTACGCCCGGCCCCATTGCTGAACTGCTGCCCTCACCCGGGCTTATTTTTCTGGCCTGGATTATCGGCGGTTTTCTTTCCCTGGCCGGGGCACTGGCCAATGCTGAGCTTGGTGCCATGTTCCCCCGGGCAGGCGGTGATTACGTCTACCTGCGCGAGGCCTTTCACCCTTTGGCTGGTTTTGCCGTAGGTTGGCTGACGTTTTTTGTTATCTATATCGGCACCATCGCCACTCTGGCCCTGGCCTTTGCTTCCGGGCTTTCCGGGTTTATAGACCTTGGGGTAACCGGCACGGTCACTGTTGCCGTTGCCGTGGTTATGATCGTCTCCGCACTCAACTATATCGGGCTGCGCTGGGGGGCGCTGGCAAACAATATTACAGCCGGATTTAAAATCATTGCCCTGCTGGCACTGGGGCTGGCCGCAGTCATCTTTACCCCCGGTGAAATCAGCCACTTCACTCCTG
>CAZQKF010000115.1:0-6440 GCA_964593645.1 uncultured Desulfobulbus sp. | reverse complement strand
GACACTCCACAACGGTGGCAGGTGTCGCCAATACATGGGGTTACGGGGCAATGACCAACAGTCTGAATGATATCAGACATGCCAAATCAATGATCTTTATCGGATCAAACGCAGCAGAAGCACACCCAGTCTCAATGCAGCATATTCTGCATGCCAAGGAGGTCAACAACGCGCCGATCATCGTAGTTGATCCACGTTTTACCAAGCTTGCAGCCAAGGCAACCGAATTTGTCCGGATTCGTCCGGGTTCCGACTGCGCCTTTATTATGGGGCTGGTGAATGAAATTATCCAACAGGGGTGGCAGGATAAAGAGTTTATCCGCACCCGCGTTGCCGGCTTTCCTGAAATGGCTGAAAATGCGACCCAGTATACACCGGAAGTTGTAGAAGATATTACCGGGATACCGGCAGACCAGGTCAAAAAAGTAGCCAAGATTCTGGCCATGAATCGCCCAACATCGCTTACCTGGTGCATGGGCGGCACCCAGCATCATATCGGCTCTTCCATCACCCGCGCCTTCTGTATTCTCCAGCTGGTGCTGGGCAACATGGGGAAATCCGGCGGCGGAACCAATATTTTCCGCGGCCATGACAACGTGCAGGGAGCAACCGACATGTGTGTGCTCTCGCATACATTGCCTGGCTACTATGGTCTGAAAGACGGCTCCTGGAAACACTGGTGCCGTGTCTGGGACGTAGACTTTGACTACATCGTTTCCCGATTCAAAGAAAAAAAATGGATGAATGCCAAGGGCTTTACCCTGTCCCGCTGGTATGAAGGTGTACTCCAGAACGATAAAATTTATCAGTATACCCCGATAAAGGCCATGATCCAATGGGGCTGTGGTTCCAACTCCAACTCCCAGTATAATAAAGCGGTTGAGGCCTATAACAAGCTTGATCTCTTTGTTATTGTTGATCCCTTTCCCACCATGGCGGCTGCGACCTGCAAGACCGACAATGTCTACCTGCTGCCCTGCTCCAGTCAGTATGAGACCTCGGGATCATGCACCTCAACCTCACGCCAGCTCCAGTGGCGTTATAAGATTGTTGACCCGATTAACGGTTGCCGTGACGACTACACCATCATGGCGGAGCTGGTCAAACGGCTTGGATTTGCAAATCAGTTCTACAAAAATATCAAAGAAATACCCGAAGATATTACCCGGGAGATCAACAGGGGAACCCTGACCATCGGCTATAACGGACAGACACCGGAACGAATCAAAAAACACATGGACAACTGGCACACCTTTGACATTGACACGCTGCAGGCCAAGGGCGGGCCGTGTGATGGTGATTACTATGGTATGCCGTGGCCCTGCTGGACAGAAGAACATCCCGGCACCCCGATTCTCTATGATGTTTCCAAGTCGGTCGCCGAGGGCGGTTTGCCGTTCAGAAACAGATTTGGTTTGGAGCATACCTACAGCCAGAGCGGACGCAAGGAAAATCAGCTGGCAGCCGCAGGTGTTTATAATCCGGGCAGTGAAGTCAAAGGCGGCTATCCGGAATTTAAAGACATAGTTCCCGGCACCAACTGGAAAACAGATCTCAGTCAAAAAACCTTAAAAGAGGCTATTAAACGCGGCATGGCGCCTTTTGGCAATGCCCGGGCCCGCTGCGTGGTCTGGACTTTTCCGGATCAGATCCCCATTCACCGAGAACCGCTCCATTCGCCGCGGCCGGATCTTATTGCAAAGTATCCAACCTATGAGGATAAACCTAACCATTTCCGGGTATTCACCAAATATAAGAGTGAACAGAATCCGGATCTGGCCAAACAGTTCCCGTTTGTTTTGACAACAGGACGAATGGTTGAGCACATGGGCGGCGGCGCTGAAACCCGCAGTAATAAATACTTAGCTGAACTACAGCCGGAAATGTATGCCGAGATCAATCCCGTTACCGCCAATAATATGGGTATCCGTGCAGGACAGATGATCTGGATAGAGTCGCCGGAAGGCGGCAAGGTCAAGGTTAAGGCCTTTATTACTGAGCGGGTTGATGAAACGACCATTTTCATGCCCTACCATTTCGGCGGTGTACTCATGGGTAAATCGCTGGCAGGCGATTACCCGTCAGGCCACGAGCCGTACGTTGTTGGTGAACCGGCCAATGTCTGTACAAACTATGGCTATGACATTGTTACCCAGATTCAGGCGACCAAAGACGGCCTGTGTAAAGTCAGTCCGGCTTAGGAGGAGAGCAAATGGGACGCATGAGATTTTTATGTGATATTGAACGCTGTATTGACTGCAGCGGCTGTGTGGTTGCCTGTAAAGAGGGCAACCAGGTTCCAGTGGGCGTAAATCGTCGCCGGGTGATCACCATCAACCAGGGCAAGCCCGGAGAGAAATCCATCTCAGTTGCCTGCATGCACTGCTCTGATGCACCCTGCATTGCGGTCTGCCCGGTGGATGCCATTTACCAGCGCGATGACGGTATAGTGCTGGTAAACAAGGAGACCTGCATAGGATGTGGCTACTGCTTTATGGCCTGCCCGTTTGGTGCACCACAGTTTCCCTCCGGCCAGGTCTTTGGAGCCCGCGGGGCCATGGACAAATGTACATTCTGTGCAGGCGGTCCGGCAGAGACATTCAGTGCCAAAGAACGCAAACTCTACGGCCAGAACCGTATTGCCGAGGGCAAGGTTCCGCTCTGTGCAGCAATGTGTGCGACCAAGGCCCTGATGGCCGGTGACGCGGACAAGGTTGCCGATGTCTACCGTGAACGTTCTTTTCAACGCGGTTCAGGAGCGAATGCCTGGGGCTGGGACAAGGCGTATACAAAGAAGTAAAGACAGGGTTCCGGCTATGACTTTATTTGTCATGAGGTTACTATGAAACGTGTGCTCATTCCTGCCTGTGCTGCATCAATCACGGTTGCAGCTGCAGTGGTGTACGCAGTCAGCAACCCAGCCATTTTCAGCTCGATTAACACTAGCCCCGGTACTGCTGCGTACAGTCAGTTCAATGCTATTTTTACAGGTGACTGGCAACAGTATGGCCAGGTGTTTACAAACATCCAGGCCGGTTTGACCAGCCAGGTGTTCCTGCTGATACTGACGCTGATTCCGGCTGTATTTCTGATCCATTATATTGTGATTGGAGCAAAGCGTTTTAATCATGACGGCCCTGGAATTTTCTTTTTTTCCGTCCTGGTACGCTGGATCCACTGGCTTGCAGCGCTCTTTTTTTCCGTGCTGGTGCTGACCGGAGTCATGATCATTTTTGCCTGCCTGTTTGGCGGCGGCTCACTCATTATAACTACCAGATCAATTCATCTTATCTCTGCTGCATTGTTTACAGTGCCTGCAGTGCTCATGTTTCTAATGTGGTTTAAGGACATGCTGCCCATGCCATGCGATATTGCCTGGCTGTTCATCATGGGCGGGTATTTAAGCAAAAAGAAAAAACCTGTGCCTGCCGGCAAATTTAATGCCGGCCAGAAGATGTGGTTCTGGCTGGCAACCGTCGGCGGTGGTGTCATGACGTATACCGGCTGGTATCTATACACATTTAACGCAGTAACAGATCAACTACGTATCATGGCACTCATCCACAACTTCCTTGGTGCTGCCCTGGTGGCTTTTTTTCTTGTCCACCTGTATATGTCACTGTTTGCAATCAAAGGCGCTAAAACCAGCATGATCAACGGCTATAAACCCTGGGAAGAAGTAGAAATTCTTCACAGCAGATATAAAATTCCGTCGTAATCCCCTCCCAGCCGGAGGCAATGCGCGATACGGTTGCCTGTAAATCCAGGCAACCGTTTGCAAGCCGGCCTGCAGCGTCTGCGCAGCCAACATATTTCCGCATACGTTTTTCGTTTCATTGTCTTTGATTTTCTGGTAACTTTCACTGTTATTTATTATAGAACTACCTCGCCTGAACAAGCCACTTCCTGCAACACATTTGTTCGGGCACAACGATTTTTTTACCAATTAAGACTCAGCCCACATCTCTTTGTAGTAGACGAGACAATACATCATGGCGCGATTAAATAGACGCAGAGGCCGTTCATATTCCCGGGGAAGCGGCTTGGGAAAAAAAATACTGTTTATCCTGCTGCTGCTCATCATTGCAGCCAGTGCAGCTGCCGGCTTTATTCTCTTTGAAACGGAAAAGCCACAGGTTGTCTTTGAAAAAGAAATCACCTTCCTCGGCGGCCCGGTAGAACTCCCCTTCAAGGCGGTTGACCAGAAAAGTGGTATCAAACAGATTGTTGTTACCCTTGAGCAAAACGGCGGCATCTATCAGCTCTTTAACAAGAGTTTTCCGCGTCAGTCATGGTTATCCAAGGCAGGCCCGGGGCAGGTAAAAGAAACAATTACCCTGGATGCCCAGCATGCCGGTGCCAAAGACGGTAAGGCGGAACTGGTACTTACTGTCCATGATTTTTCGTTAAACGGCCTGCTTAAAGGCAATGCAACAACTGTGCGGGTGCCTGTAACCATTGATACCAAACCACCGCGTGTAAATGTCGTTCATGCCCAGAAATACATCCAGCCCGGTGGCAGCGGCATTGTTATTTACACCCTTTCCGAGCCCTCTGTCCGACACGGGGTCATGCTTGACTCCACCTTTTTTCAGGGATACCCCTTAAACGGGAGCCCGACCAAATTTATTGCCTACATTGCCCTGCCCTGGGACGGCAGTAAGCCGCAGACAACACGAGTTATTGCTGAAGATCGTGCCGGTAATCAGGGAAAAGCAATTTTTTCCATGCACTTTAAAAAGGCTAAGGAGAAAAAAGACCGCATCAATGTTTCCGATGGTTTTTTGCAGAAAAAGCTCCCGGAGTTTCAAGAACATTATCCTGAAATGTCCGGCTCTGATCTTGACAAATATATATTTGTCAACAATACGGTTCGCACAAGAAATGCGCAGCAGATAGCAAAAATCTGCAGCAATACGGCAAGTGAGCAGCTCTGGAAAGATCGCTTTATCCGTATGCCTGGTGCCGGCAAAGCCGGGTACGCTGATCAACGCACTTACTACTACAAAGGTAAAGCCGTTGACCACCAGACCCACCTGGGCATGGATATCGCTTCCACTGCGCGCGTTGCCATCAAAGCCGCCAACAGCGGCAATGTAATTTTTGCCGATTATCTCGGCATTTATGGAAATATGATTATCCTGGATCATGGCCAGGGGGTTTCCAGCCTCTACTCACACCTCAGTAGCATTGATACCACTGTGGGCACCATGGTGGACAAAGGTACGGTCATCGGCCACTCCGGTGCCACCGGCATGGCCGGTGGAGATCATCTCCATTTTTCCATGCTGATACACGGCATTTTTGTCACACCGGTTGAATGGTGGGATCAACACTGGATTAATGTGAATATCAACAATCTCATCAATGATGCACTGTTATAACCTCTGCGGAAGCCCCAGGCCCCGTTCAAATGTTCCCGCTCTGTTCCCTGTACTGATCAGCCGAGCTCGGTGTAACGGGTAAATCTCTCACCATGCGGCAATTACGACTTCCCTTCCTGCTTTACAGCTATATTGCAACGGAACTGCTTGCCCCGTTTTATGCAAGTTTTCTTATTCTGTATGGTGTTTTTTTTCTGGTTCGCCTGATTCCACTGCTCGAAGTTGTACTGGAATTAGGGATTAATTTCCCCGATTTTATCCGCCTGTTCTCCTATATTTTTCCGCACATGTTGCTCTATGTCATCTCCATGGCAGGCATGACCGGAGTCATTTTAGGCTTTACCCGTCTGACCAATGACCGGGAAATTCTTGCCCTTAAAGCCTGCGGTATCAGCCTGCGTCAGATGCTGCCACCGGTTATTTTAGTTGCAGCTGTGATTGCCGGTCTGTCAGGGTATTTTTCCGTACGCCTGATTCCTGCCGGTGAAGTTGCCATGCGCCAGCTTATGTTCCAACTGGCCAAAGAAAAAATCGATAAGGGAATAAAAGAGAAAAAATTTACAGAGGCTCTGGGTGACCTGGTGGTCTTTGTAGACCAGGTCGATGATGAAGACCGATGGCACGGTGTCTTTGTCTCAGACATGCGCGGCAGACAGCAGCCGATCATTACCATGGCAAAAGCCGGCAGCATGATAGCAAATGTCCAGGACATGTCAGTAACCATTGTACTCAACAACGGAACTCTGCATAACACCGACGGCAAAGACAACCAAACGATCCGCTTTTCCCGTTACCAACTCCAGATTCCCTTGAAACCACCTACACGCATTGACGGCGATGATGTCACTCAGATCAGTAAAGGGGCAATGTCGCAGACACAGTTAAAAAAAGCAGCAGCCACCTATGCATCTGTCCCGGAACGAAGCATACGCTACATGGCTGAATATCATCATCGACTGGTTCTACCGGTGGGCTGTTTTATTCTCAGCATCCTCGGCCTCCCGCTTGGGCTCCAGGGCGGGCCAGGGCGCAAAGCTGCCGGTATACCGCTTGGAC
>CAZQKF010000114.1:0-6537 GCA_964593645.1 uncultured Desulfobulbus sp. | reverse complement strand
CGTAGAAATGGGAGTTGTCTCCCACATGATTTCCGGAGAGACTAACTACGAGGTCGGTTGTTTCACCATCTTTGTGGGCGGTCTGCCGGCCCAGCGGCTGACCTCGGTTACCGGCCAGAATTCCCTGGAAAAGCTGCCCAACGGACCCGGGATGTGCCTGGTTCCGAGCCAGGTCACGGTGCTCTCTCTCGGCTGATTTCAGGTTACCTTGAACAATGAGGATTTTTGTTCTAGATCAGGTACGCAACCATCGGAAGACTCCGAGAATTGCAAAAAAATAGACAGGAAGTATTATGAAAAATCTTTGGATAACAGCACTTGAAAAAGATGAAAAGCTTGTGCAGCAGCTCATTGCCCTTGCCGGTAAGTATGGCCTGGGTGCTGACGGTCATTTCTGGCAGGATGATTTGGCCAAGATGGCCTGGCTGCCCGTAAAACAACAGCTCCTTGATAAAAATGTCAGCCTTTGGATTATTACCGGACAGGAAACAAGCCTCAGCCCGGACGTGCGTTATGGCCTGACCTTGCTGTTCCTGGCTGTTCAGCTGGAACGGCCTGACCTGCCGGTTCTCTGGCTGGATTCCTCGGACAAGATGGAACCGGACAGTCTGCCTGGTGTATTTGCTGATACCCCTTTCATGGCAGCAGGCAGCCCAACCCTAGGGGCTAAACTGGCAGCCATGGCCAATATGCCTGTTCAGCAACATGACAGCCAATACAGACTGCAGGTGCATGCCAACCCTGGATTTGGTGTCTGATTTGAGGTGGGGCCGGCAACAGGAGCCCAGTGGTCAGGCGCACTGTTCGGGCAGAACCAGGCAGAAATCAAGGCCCATGGTGTGGGCACCAGGGGCAGAATTCCGGAAAAATGCGTGCTGGAATACCCGATCAAAGGGGTAAAACTGGAGGCTGGAGAAGATACCTACACTGCCTGGGGTATCAAGAACATGCTGACTGAACAGGATTCCTACTATATCAAAGTTGAAGGAACTGTCCGCTCCATTCTCTTTGGTGAATTGCCTGAAGGTGACCAGGCGGATCTGCACATTCTGAAAATTTGATACCCGTGGGTTAATCAATCAACCTGCATCGCCATCAGTGTATCGGTTATTGAGTTATGTATTTTGCAATTCGCAGCAGGGTAACTCTTACCGATTACAATGTAATCGATTCCTGGGTGATTATAGCGTTCTCACCTGATATTTGATTAACATCTCCGAATATCGTTGTGACCTCTCCACTGATCTCCCGCGTTTCGCCAGTTACTGTTTGAACGTTTCCACTTACGGTAGTTACTGTTCCACTGATGGTTGATGTTTCACCCGTTACACCTTGAACGTTTCCACTTACCGTAGTAACATCCCCACTGATGGTTGTTGTTTCACCAGATACAGTTCCAACAGTTCCTGATACTTCATCAACGTTTCCTTGTAATGTAGTTACATTTCCCTTGATTGATGTATGGCCACCGGTAACGGTATCTACAGTGCCTGCAACCTTCGTTTTATTGCCATGCACGGTAGTGTTATCTCCTATAATTTTAATGCCGTTGCCGTGAATATGGACATCCTCTTCACCAATGGTAATTTTTTGCACATGAAATTCTTTTTTGAATAGATGAAAATGCCCCCCCACAATAGAGAGATTGGCTTCATAATTTGCAATGCCCAGAAAAAACTCTTCTTTAAATCCCATTCCCACTTTCAGTTCATTTCCCCAGAGAATTTCCTGCTTTAGAGGACCTATCACCTCAAGCTTTCCTGCTCCGTATTTTCCGACAAACCAACCCTTGGTAGAAATATGGTACCCCTCTTCTTTCTCCGTTTCTTTATGGAATTTATCGCCAAAGTCATCTGGTTTAGGTTTAGGTTTAGGTTTAGGATCAGGTTTAGGATCAGGCGGAGCAAAACCACTTGGAGCGGAACCATCTGAATTCGAATTACCTGTAGCAGGCTTGGAACCCCGCGGAGCAAAACCATCGTCCGGGTCATTGGGCATTCCCATCCGTACCCACGTCTTCGCACCCGGAGTTTGAAAAAGTATTCGTTCACTCCCCTCCTTATCTTCAATGTGGATTTTGTTGCCGCCCGCAGTCGTCAGTTTAGCCATGGTCTGGTCGGCGCTGGTCACCTGACTCGGATTTTCCGGGTTTGCAACCGCGCCGGCAATAACCGGACGGTCCGGGTCACCATCAATAAAGGTGAGCAGCACTTCAGTCCCCTTATGCAAAGGGAAATGCATGCCGTGATCCGCACCGCCATAAGGCTGCATCATCCGGAACCAGGCCGAGGCCTTGCCGCCTTTTCTGCCTGACCGGTCAAAGGGCAGGATTACCTTGTACCGTCCCTTGTCATCAAGTTCAGCGTATTTACCAGAGCCGTAAGCATCGATTCTGGCATTAATTGTTCCGTACAGTCTGGGAAGTTCAGTTGCCCGTTCCGACCTGAACTGGACATCATCACCGATGGCGGAAAACGTATTCCGATAGATGAATTCCTGCTCATTATCTGCCAACTGTTCCCGCAGTCCTCCTATAAGAGCTGATACCTGGTTACCATAATGGGTGACGGCAATGGTCAGGTAGCTACGGTTCATGTCGCGACGGAAATGATCGGCAAGCTGGAATGTGTATCCTGGTTGCAGATAGGGAACTGTAGATTCTCCGTGAAACTGCTCTGCTTTGCAGAGCTGCTCTTCTGATCGGATCCGGGCCAGTTTACTGCCCTCTTCCGGGGTACGGAAATGGTCGCCGTAGTAATACGTCTCCCCATGTCCGTTCTCGGAGATTGCAGCCTGACCACTGACCTCAAGTAAAGGCTTGCGGTAATTATAATCCTTGACCAGCACTTTCTGCGGCACTGTTGTCCGCCGACAGGTAAAAACCTGGACAGCCTCGTCAAGATGAAAGGCCTCCATGCCGGAAACCGGCGTATAGGTAACATTTGAGCCATGCGCAGAAACGTCGTGCGCCATTTTGGTATCGGTAATGACCAGTTTTTCCGTACTGCCGGATTGATCGAAAAAATAATACATACCGGTACGTTCCAGCCAGCGGGCTATGAAATTATAATGACTCTCCCTGTACTGGCACACATATTCCCAGGATTGATAATCGGCTTGAAGGCGAAAATCAAAATCAAGCGAGGTGAGCCCGCCGTCCTCAAGCACTGAGCGGATTATCGTTTTCGTATCCTTGCCTAAAAAAATCTGGTTGTGATTGGTCAGGGTCAGGCGCCAGAGCTTTGGCACCTGAAGCGCACGGTACAGGTAGAAATCACCCACCTGCCCGACAATATCAAACTCAGCCAGGATGCCGTGGAAAGGAATTTTGGTTCCGTCCGGACGATGGATAAAAAACGTCACCTGTTCCCTGAGAACAGCGACCATGTCAATGTCGGGATCATCTGCCACCAGCATGATATCGAAATGATACAACAATGAAAGTCCATCTGAACCGGAAAATTTTACGACCCCAAACGTATCTTTTTTTACTGCTGTTGATTCAAACGAAAAATTTTCACTGGTAAGATAATTCATGGCACACTTTCCTTATGGGGCAACAAATGAACACAACCGGCGCAACGCTACGGCTGTGGGTAGACTTCCGGTGAAATATATGTTCCCGGCTCAGGAAGACCGAGGCCCCCTTTATTTTCTTCAACCGGACGTTCAAGTCGTTCAAGCCTGGCTTTCGGATCATCACGTTCAGCAATAACGAGCCAGTCAAATTCAACACCGGCAGCCCCGATGACAGTAAACGAATTACCGGAAAATCGTTCTTCCAGGGCCAGGGGTACGGCCTGGCCGACAGGCGTCAATTGAACCTGCGGATTAACGGACAGGGTTGCAAAATATTCAGGCAGGGCAACAACAGCTGTACCAGACTCATTTAACGTTGCCGTTCCCCTGTACAGGAGAAGTGCTTCCGGACCTTCGGCGGAGAAATGTCTGAGCACCTTGTTTGCAGGGTCTGTCGGGTGATCAATTGTAAAGGCCTTGAGCTGAGCTGTACCCCCTGAATCTTCTTGCAAAACTTGAAATCCGTAAGCCAGGATAATATTACCATATGAGTAAATAGCCTTCCCGGTTCCAGACATAAAATATCCGCCGTAATCACCCTCTGCGTAGCCGTAAACGCCAACTTCACCGCTTGCCCGACCGTAAATGCCGACATTCCCTGGAACAAATCCGCTTATGCCATAATTGCCGGAAGCCTTTTCAACATGCAGCTTACCGTAATCTGATGACGATATTACCTTGTTGCCGATTTCGACTGAATCGGTAGAAGTATTCAAGGTGAGGGTCGCTCCACCGTCTGACCAGCCATTTGATGGGCCCTGTGGTCCTGTATCTCCCTTTGGTCCAGTTGATCCAGTTGCGCCGTCGGCCCCATCAGCACCCTGTAGTCCTGTATCTCCCTTTGGTCCAGTTGATCCAGTTGCGCCGTCGGCCCCATCAGCACCCTGTAGTCCTGTATCTCCCTTTGGTCCAGTCGGTCCAGTTGCGCCGTCGGCCCCACTTGCACCCGTTGGACCGGTAGGGCCGACTGGACCACCTTCAGGCCCTGTAGGCCCGGTCGGGCCCTGGATTCCATCTTCGCCCCTGGCACCGATTGAGGCCATAAGGCTCCAGTAGGCATCATCCGGCGGAAAATTCGTGTCTGCTGAAGTATGGTCGCGGATACTGTAATAGCTACTTCCGTTGTACTGGACGGCATCGCCGCGGTAGTACGCTTTGTCGGCTGTCCACTCACCTTTCCAGTTGATCTTTTCTGCTTTAACAGGAAGGACGACCACGGTCCGGGCGACAGGGGCATCAGCTGCCTGGGCATCGACAGAGACACCTGCAGTTTCAAGTGCCGTCAGGATGAAGACTGAGGCGGCAATCGTGGTGACGGATGATAAGGTTTTTATTGCTGAACTCGGTTGAATACGCACGGAACGTTCTCTTGTGAAAAAGTAAAAGATGAATTCATCTGTTTCTATCCAGGTCAAGTGTTACAGCAGGCTGCATTTACTAATCTCTCATGTGTGAAAAATCAGAGATAATTTGAGGTGATAATTGGTGATAACTAATTGTTTTCCTGCTAAAGAAGGCAAGAGTGAAATCGGGGCGATCCCCAATGGGTCCTGACGAAAACAGCCACTCTTGCTACCTTCGGAACTCTTTTTCTCGTGAAATTACCCATACTGCCAGTGTGTCATTCAGACAGTTGTCACAACATCCTGATCATACGTTAACAATACTAAAATAAGACTACAAACCGAGCAGGTAAAAAGCAAGAGTTTACTCTGTATGCTGCAACCTGTTTATTCGGGCTTTGGTGTTTGGTTTGAGGCTGGTTCGGCAGCAGGGATAGAGTGGGGAAGGTATCCTACTCTGTTAAAGTTGAGGGAACTGTCCGCTTCATTTTCTTTGGTGAATTACCGGAAGGTGAAGAGGCGGATTTGCACATTTTGAAGATCTGATACTCGTGGGTTGATCAACGAACCTGCGTTGTCACCAGCTTACCGGTCGCAGGATCCATGCAGCGAATTTCGGCATGGAGCTTGTCTGCCTGGCCTGCTGATTGCAACTGTAACTGCACGGTGAGAGTACCCGCCTCCACATTGCGCAGCAGCCAGCGCACTTCACCTTTCTGGGCATTATATTTTTTATAGGGCGGCTCGGCCGCCGCCGGTGTTGTACCCGGGGGCAGATGCTGGATGATGATCAGGGTGACCGGGGCTGGTGCGCCTACCTGTATTTCCAGGGTGAGCTCTGTGTCCGTCTTGCTGAGATAGCGGCCGGAAATGATGCCTGCAGCCTGAACCTGCGGTAGAGAGCAGAGGCAGAAAACCAGCAGGGCAAGGAGGGCGGCAGATATTCTTTGTATTTTCAAGTCAATTTTTGTTCTATCCATGGCTCTGCCCGGGTTACGGAAGTATTTCAATGGTTTTACCTTTCGAATCCCAGCGATAGCCGGAACCCATCCAGATTTCCTCTACATGCTCCAGAATCGGCCCCAGTTCGGGTAGGCCGCCGAATTTTTTATAGACTTCCAGGACCTCATCATCGCTGATGATAAAATCCGCGTTAGAGTCTGCCCAGTGGACAGGCTTCAGGATAAGGGTTTGATCGCCTTTTGTATCTGCCTCCTGTTTCTTTCCCTGGCGGACAGCAACACTTCCGTTGAAGGTGAGCTGGGCACCAATCTCTCCCTCGGCCCGAGCCAGGTAGCCGGTTAATAATTGCTTGCGGCTCTCTTTGCGGATCCATTTCAGAGTTTGACCGGCTCGGCTGGCAGCATCGGGAATAGCCTGAATAACCGTGACCTCAGCAGGCACGGTCTCACGCACCAGCAGGGGCATTTCTCCGCCGGTCTGCACTGTGACAATAACAGGGAAGCTCAGGCCGGGAGCACAGGCTGCAGGTAATGCGCGCATTGCCTCAAGGTCGGCAGAAGGTGCGTTGGTGCGACTGCTCCAATACAAAAAACCGATCACCGGAATCATCACGGCAAGGGCGATATTGAGCAGCAGGTTGTATTTTTTTATG
>CAZQKF010000113.1:0-6547 GCA_964593645.1 uncultured Desulfobulbus sp. | reverse complement strand
CAGCGATTTGACTCCTGGCAGGACGAAAACGTCCTGATTCGGGATGAAAAATCGGCAATGTATCTTTATTTTATCGATTATACCCACCCCTCGGGCCGGCGGATGACCCGCAAGGGGTTGGTCTCGCTTGTGGGGTTGGCTGAGTTTTCCGAGGGAATCGTTAAACCCCATGAAAAAACCTTTTCCGGGGTGATCAGTGATCGGCTGGAGTTGATGGAGGAATGTCAGGCCCAGTTCAGTCAAATTTTTTCCATCTATTCCGATCCGAAACAGGTTGTTATTACTGAGCTGGAGAAACATCGGGATGCCGAGCCCATCAGCCGGGTGGAAGATCATGACGGCAATGTTCATACCCTGTGGAGTATTAATGATCCGGAAACGTTGAACCGAATTCATCAATTTTTTCTTGATAAACCGGTCTATATTGCCGACGGCCATCATCGCTATACAACCGCTCTCGACTGCCGCAGGCGCGCCCTGGAAAGCAACCCCGATTTGGCTGCGAACAGCCCGTATAACTCCATTATGATGTATCTCTGTGCCAGTGAGGATGCAGGCCTGTCCGTGTTGCCCACGCATAGGCTGGTCAGCTGGCCCGGGACGATGAGTGCCGAACAGCTGATGGAAAAGATGGGTACCGGCCTTGAGGTTTCCGAAGTCAAGGTCGGGGCGCGTGAGACCTTGATCGGCGAGGTGCTCAACAGAATGGATGAGGCGGAGTTGGACACCTCCATGCCCGCATTCGGTGTCTATCATGCCGGAGAAGATCGTGCCTTTCTCCTGCGCATGCGCGATGGGACGCTTGCCGGCAATGCAGTTCTTTCCAGCAAGCCCAAGGTGTTGCAGGATCTGGATGTGGTGGTTCTGTCGGATCTGCTGATAAACGGGTATCTTGAGCTGAGCCATGACCAATGTGTGCAGGAACACCTGGTCAGCTATTTCAGCGATCCGGACGCGGCTCTTGATGCGGCAGTCAAACAGAGTATTGCCGATGACGGTCATACGCCGCTGCTCTTTCTCCTCAATCCGACCCGGGTGGAGCAGGTGACCGGTGTGGCGGACAGCGGCGAGATCATGCCCCATAAATCCACTTATTTTTATCCCAAGATCATGACCGGCCTGCTGATCAACAAGCTGGTTGCCGATGAACCTACTGCGTTGCCGGGGTAGTTTGGAACCACAGATGAACACGGATAGACACGGATTTTTGTGGTTCAGGTGACGTTTACCGATGATACGCTTTTTGATGGTCGCCTGATTTGCCGGCAGCATAGAGACGGGTATCGTTTTTCCGTGGACGCAGTACTGGCCGCCCATTTCTGTGCACCGCCTTCCCTGGGAAAGGTGCTTGATCTCGGCTGTGGCTGTGGGGTAATCGGCTTGATTCTCTGTTACCGGCATCCGGAATTGCTGGTGACCGGCCTGGAACTGCAGCCCAAACTGGCAGAACTTGCCAAAAATAATGCGGCGGCCAACAGTCTTGTTGACCGGCTGCAGGTGCAGGAAGGTGATCTGCGCAGGATCGGCGATTTTTTTGACCCGGAATCTTTTAATTGTGTAGTCACTAATCCACCCTACCGCAAACCCGGCAGCGGTCGAATCAATGCCGGGGATGAAAGTGCAACAGCCCGCCATGAACTGACCGCAGATATGGACGCCGTGCTGACTGCCGCCTCCTTCTGTGTAAAAAACCGGGGATCTGTAACCGCAATCTATCCGGCGGCTCGCCTGGCAACACTGATGGCTGTTTTTCCGAAATATCGACTCATTCCCAAACGGCTGCAACCGGTATACAGCTATCCCGAAGATACTCAGGCCCGCTTGGTGCTGGTAGAGGCTGTAAAAAACGGCGGGGAAGGGGTAAGTGTCCTGCCGCCTCTGTATGTCTACCAATATAACGATGGCCCGTATTCCCCGGAGATGGCAGCCTTGTATAAGGAGTAAATCCAGCGTAGACTGCTACAGGAACAAAACAATAACCCTGAACCTTAAACCTTAAACTGTTCTATCCCATGCTTGCACAAACACTCAGCGGCGCAGTGATCGGTGTTGACGGGCTCATTGTCCAGGTCGAGGTGGATCTTGCCCTGGGGCTGCCCGGGTTTTCCACCGTGGGGCTGGCCGAGGGGGCAGTGCGTGAGTCCAAGGATCGGGTTAAGGCGGCAATTAAAAATTCCGGTTATGAGTTCCCGCCACGTCGTATTACTGTCAATCTGGCCCCGGCATCGGTGAAAAAAGAGGGAGCCGGTTATGACCTGCCCATTGCCCTGGGTATTCTGGCTGCAGGCGATACTCTGCACTGTCCGGATCTTGCCGAAACTGCAGTTGTGGGAGAGCTTTCTTTAGATGGTGCGGTTCGGCCGGTGCGTGGCGTACTGCCCATGGTGCTTGAGGCCCGACAGCGGGGGATTCATTGTTTTCTGGTTCCCGGGGAAAACGCCCGCGAGGCGGCTGTGGTCGATGGTATTACAGTTATTGCCGTAGAGCGTCTTGATCAGGCCGTGGAGTTTCTGGCAGGCCGTCTGGATATTCAACCGTCTCATATTGATGTGGATGCACTCTTTAGCAGGCGCAGTGACTATGCTGTTGATTTTGCCGAAGTCCGTGGTCAGGAACATGTAAAACGAGCCTTTGAGGTTGCAGCAGCTGGTGGTCATAACATCCTGGTCAGCGGCGTCCCGGGAACCGGTAAAACAATGATGGCCCGCAGGTTGCCTTCCATCCTGCCTGATCTCAGCCTGGATGAGGCCATTGAAACCACCAAAATTTACTCCACCACCGGACTTTTGCCCGAAGATCTGCCGTTGATGGTCACCCGGCCGTTTCGTTCACCACATCATACCATCTCTGATGCCGGACTCATCGGCGGCGGCCGGATTCCCCGGCCCGGCGAGGTATCACTTGCCCATAACGGGGTACTGTTTTTAGATGAAATGCCCGAGTTTCGCAAAAACGTGCTCGAGGTCATGCGTCAGCCCCTGGAAGACGGCACGGTCACCATTGCCCGTGCTGCAACCAGTCTCCGCTTTCCGGCAAACTTTATGCTGGTGGCTGCCATGAATCCCTGTGCCTGTGGTTTTCTGGGAGATAAAGTTAAAGAGTGTATCTGTACGCCGGTGCAGGTGCAGCGCTATCGAAGCCGGTTATCCGGCCCTCTACTCGACCGGATTGATCTGCATGTGGACGTGCCGCCGGTTCGGGTTGAGGATATTGATCGAGCAGAGCCCGGCGAGAGTTCTGCAGATATTCGCGGGCGGGTCAATGACGCCAGGCGTCTCCAGACACGCCGTTTTGCAGGTGATACTGCGGTCTACTGTAATGCACAGATGGGGGCAAAGCTGATCAAAAAATACTGTCCGCTTGACGATGCATCCACCCGTCTGCTCTACCAGGCCATTGACCGGCTTGGCCTGTCTGCCCGGGCGTACACCCGTATCCTTAAAATTGCCCGTACTATTGCCGATCTTGCAGAAACAGAGAAGATATCATCAAGTCATATTGCCGAGGCCATCCAGTATCGGCGTATGCAGTATGATAATGCGGGCTGATGATGTCTGCAGAATTTTCAGGACAAAAGAATTCAGGGAACCCTGAAAAGATGAAAGGATTTGTTATAAGGAAAATTATGATGCCAACAGGTCGAGCACTCTTTCAAACAATTATTTGTATGATCGTACTGTTTTTCGTTGCTCCATGTGTTTTTGCATATGAGGTTGCTGTTGGCCTTGGCTCACACGCTGGCCCGGAGGCGACCATTGCCATGGGAGATCGCAGTCAATGGCCGGTGGTTGCAGATTTGAGCTGGGGGCCTCTGGCAAATCTCTATCCCATAGGAACCCTGGAGCGAAGTCAGCAGGAAGCTGTCTTTAACAATTTTAAACAACGCCGGGCAATTTCCGAAATACCTTTCCCCTCAATTCAATGGGACAGCGTCCAACCGGATATAGCCTTTATTGAAAGCTTTGATTTATCTGTACCCTATGTTTTTGTTCTTTATGAACGTTGGGAACGTATCAAATATCAGGGGCAGGAAACCGCAGACGCATTGAAAGAGGCCGGAGTGATTGATTCGATGCTGACCAGGGACGAAATTCTCCGGCTTAAGGCGAGATTTCCCGAGAAAAAAATTATTATGAATACAAGATCCTGGGTACGAGATAGTGCCCATTTCGAAACAGTTCAAGATGTTCTCGATGCGGTGTGTGTCGAATTCATGCCGCATAATACACCGGACACTATTGCACTGGATGTCGCCCCCTTTGCCGTGTGGGCTCACAACAATAATAAAGTTCTCCTGCTGCTTATGCCTCCAATGCCGGATGATTACCTTGGGGAGGATACTTTTGTGAGGGTCGTTACTCGCGCTGCCCAGGCAATTTATGATGCAAATGTCGATATTTTGCCAGAGGGATGGATGAAGAGCGACAATATTATATTTGCCCCTTCAAATTACAGCTGGGATACCCATCATCTTCCCTATGTTCCGGAAGATGCAAAAAATTCTGTTTTGGCTGCAATAAAGTCCTTATTGAGGATGCGGCCCGAGCTCGATGCCGGGCCGATGTACCCGGCATCTGCTCCCCCTTTACCGCAGGCAATCAATTTTCTTCTCAATAAAAAGAAGGGTGATTGACTCAAATGATCGGAGTATACCATGCCAATATAGTACCTTCAGTTATGAGAACAGTGAATCGATTGGTTATTTTGTTGCTTAGCTGATGTGTTCCTCAAACGATGAAAGGAGAGTCTCATGACTGGAAAGTATGCTGTGACAAGTCGAGTGGCCTGTTTTTCCTGTGGCGTTGTGTTGCTGTTAGGACTGTTGGCAAGTTTCGCTTTTTGCGGTGAGGCAGTGAACATTATGCTGAAAAATGCATCTTCAGCCAGTGTTGAAGTTGAACTGATTGATCAGTACGGAGGCAATTTCAAGGCGACTGTTGATGCAGGGATGAGTCAAAATCACAGTTTGAAAAACCAGAGCGTAGTAAAGGTCGGCGACCAGACGGTTTATGTCGTGACCGCTGCTGATGAAGGCAAGGAAGTAGTCATTGCCGGGCCTTAGCAGTTTAATAGAGCAGTGTCGATGTTAATCGGCACTGCTTGGCACCCGGGGCGGCTAACTAAAACCAGGCGCGGATACCTATGACAAACTGAACAGTGTCTGTGTCGCCTCCCTCTTCCTCGGCGTAGTCTGCCGTGTCGCCGTAGAGATGGACCCAGTTGACACCGATATAGGGGGCAAATTCGCGGCGAATTTCGTAGCGCAGGCGCAGGCCGATTTCGGTGTCGGCAAGGCCTGAGCCGATGCCCACGGCCTGGTCGTCTTTGCCGTACAGGTTGATTTCGAATTCCGGCACCAGGATGAGTTTCTGGGTGAACATGAACTCATAATCCGCCTTCAGGCGTGCTGCAGTGCGGCCGCTCTCGCCGATGAATACGGCAGCATCAATATCAAAGAAATACGGGGCCAGTCCCTTGGCGCCAAGGGTGAGCCAGTTGCGGTTCGGGCTGGGTTCCAGGTCGCCGCGCCAGCCGATCTGCAGATCCCAGAACGGGGCAATGGCCCGGCTGTACAGAGCCTGAAGCTCGGCTTCCTCAAACTGATCGTCCAGGTATTGCCCGTCTGTCTTGATCCACAGTTTATTTAAGTCATAGCCGACCCAGCCCTCTGCGTCCCAGACCAGGGGCGTGTCGCTGTTGCCTGCCCGCACCTCAAACTGGTCAACCAGCACCATGGCCAGCAGCGGATCGTCAATCATGCCGCCGCCCCGGGCGGAAGTGGTGGCAAGTAGTGTCAGCAGCAGTGCATATATATATTTTTTCATGGCCCCCTCCTTTAACTCACAACAACTTTACGAAACATTGCCAGCATGTGATAGAGCAGGTGACAGTGGTAGGCCCAGCCGCCCCTGGCATCGGCTGTGACCAGGTAACTTATCCTGGATCCCGGTTGAACAATCACCGTATGCTTGCGCGGGATATGTTTGCCGTCCCCGGTCTCCAGTTCGCTCCACAGACCGTGCAGGTGCATGGGATGGTTCATCATGGTGTCGTTAATAAAGGTGATGCGCAGCCGTTCGCCGTATGTGAAGCGAAGCGGTTCGGCATCAGCGTATTTTATCCCGTTGATGGACCACATATACCGGGCCATATTGCCGGTTAAGTGCAGTTTGATTTCTCGCTGGGGATCGCGCGGATCAGCAGTGGGATACAGGTTACGCAGGTCGGCATAGGTGAGTACCCGGCGGCCGTTATTGCGCAGGCCCACGCCGGGATCATCCAGCCGGTACTGCGGACTCCCGGCCCGCATATCAACCTGGGGGCCGAATTCGGTTTGTGCATGGACAACCGGCGTATCACTGCCCATCCCTGCCGGGCCGCGCATGATCATTTTTTTGTCTGTGGACTGTATGGCCGAGTGATCCATACCTGACATCCCGGGCATTCCTTTCATATTGTCCATGCCCTTCATTCCTGTCATGGTGGACATATACATGCCCATGTCCGTCATGGTCAGGACAGGGTAGGGATCAAAGGGAGGAACCTC
>CAZQKF010000112.1:0-6547 GCA_964593645.1 uncultured Desulfobulbus sp. | reverse complement strand
CCGGAAACTTTCCTCTCTTCCCCCATTATATTCAACGGCCACCCTCTTGGCCAGGTCGACGTTGTCTGGCATAATAAATCCATTTACACCTATTGTATAGCTCTGCTGCTCGTCACCTTATTTCTTACGACGATCAACCTCTATCTACGAACTCTAAACAGTAAGAAAAATCTCGAAAAAGAGGTCATCAACCGTACCCGGTCATTATATGAAAGTGAACAGAGGTTCCGGGCAATTTTTGACAATCACTACCAACTCACAGGTTTAGTTTCACCTGAGGGAATTCTGATTTCAGCGAACCGGGCATCGCTGGATTTTATAGACTGTAAAGAAGAAAAGATTGAAGGCCTTTTGTTTTGTGACTGCCCTTGGTGGCCACCTGGATCCCCGCTGCATGAGATCGTCAAACAGGCTGTCCATGAAGCTCAGGCCGGTCAATTTGTTCGCAAAGAACTGCAGTTTAAAGACCTCAACGGTCATTCCCGTATCATAGATTTTTCTCTTAAACCTGTATTTGATAAGAATAACAATCTTATCTATATCGTTCCTGAAGGACGTGATATAACGATGTTGAAACAGGCTCAGCAGAAAATTTTCAGTCAAAAAAAGATTTCCGATGCCGTGATAGAAAGTCTGCCGGGCATATTTTATGTCTGCAATGAAAAACAGCAGCTTATCCGCTGGAACAACATGTTTGAAGCCATTTCCGGCTATAGCCCGGAGGAACTGGATCATAAACATATGCTGGATTTCTTTTCTCCTGCTGACCAAGAGCTTCTCCTGCAAAAAGTACAGGCTCGGCTGAACAAGGAAAAGGATCCCCCTACAGAGCTTTCTGCTATAGCTAAAGATGGTTCAACACATCCCTTTCTTTTCACTTCGTCGCTGGTCGTCATGGATGATAAAAAATATCTCATCGGCACCGGTGTGGATATAAGTGACCGCAAAAAAGTGGAGTCAGAACTGCAGCAGGCTCATAAGATGGAAGCCATCGGTACTCTTGCAGGCGGTATAGCCCATGATTTCAACAATATTTTATCAGCAATAATCGGCTATACAGAGCTGAGTCAACTTGAAACCGGTCCTGACGGTAAGGTAACTGGTTTCCTTGCCGGAATTCACCAGGCGGCAATCCGGGCCCGGGATCTTGTTCAGCAGATTCTTACCTTCAGCCGAAAACAGGATAACACCCACCTGCCTCTGCAGATTGCCCCTCTGCTTAACGAGGCCCTGCGTCTGATCCGCTCTTCACTGCCGGTGACCATTAAAATTGAAACTGATATCAAGGCCAGAGGGGCGATGATCCTTGCTGATCCAACCCAAATCCATCAGATTATTGTCAATCTCTGTACCAACGGCTACCAGGCTATCGGTGATGATTATGGAACTCTGCGAGTCTCATTGCAGGAAATTTCAGTACCTGTCCCAGATTCCATGCCTGCCCCGGGGCTGTCTCCGGGAAATTATATCCATATTATGGTCAGTGATACCGGCAGCGGCATGGACAGCAAGACCTTAAAGCGTATCTTCGAACCCTACTTCACGACCAAGGAAATCGGCAAGGGAACCGGACTTGGACTGGCTCTTGTCGATTCAATTGTCCAGGAACATAACGGGACAATCAAGGTGGACAGCGTGCTGAACAAAGGCACCACTATTTCCATTTACCTGCCTTTACTTGAAAACAAGGAGGATCACATTCCTGAACCCAAACTTCAGCCTGCAGCTGTGGTTTCAAGCAATGAACATCATATTCTCTGCATTGATGATGAACCGTATATCTTAAATATCCTTGATGAATTTCTCCGTGAACAGGGCTACCAGGTAACGTCCTTTGAAAGTGGTAAGGATGCCTTGGCGTATATCGATACAACGGACGAACAGCTCGACCTGGTGATAACCGACATGACCATGCCGGAGATGAACGGATTGGAACTGGGCCGAAAGATATTTGCTGTTTGTCCGCATCTGCCGGTTATGCTCTGTACCGGATATTCCCGCTCCATTAACCGGGATATGGCCCTGGAGCAGGGTTTTGTCCGCTACATTGAGAAACCGCTGATTCTTGTAGACCTGGTCTGTGCCATTGAAGAGGTACTGACTGAGGAGTCTGAGAAGCAACCTGAAGCAGCAGCCGAGGCCGTCTTGTAAAACAAGTTTACCTGATGCTCACGAATTCCGCAGCCAGTGCTGAGGGCCCAACCCCGTCCGGATACTGTCTCGAGGATTCCAATGTTGCCCAACCTGCACTACTTATTGATACCACCCCATACAAAAAAGCAGGAGCCCTTGCGGATCCCTGCTCTTATTCATTGCCCTGTCGGACTATAATTTAATAGCCGTGCAGTTTATCAAGAAATTCCGGCAGGAAAAGAGATACCTGTGGGATATAGGTGATAATAATCAGGAAGATCAGCAGCAGCATCAGCCAGGGTAAGGCGGCCTTGATGACCCAGCCGATACTGTGACCGGTAATACCTGCAGTCACAAATAAGTTGAGCCCGACCGGCGGTGTCAGCATACCGATTTCCATATTGACAACCATGATGATACCCAGATGGATGGGATCGATACCCAGCTTCATGGCAATGGGAAACAGGATCGGTGCCATGATAAGGAGAATGGCCGAGGGTTCCATAAAGTTGCCTGCTGCCAGCAGCAGAAGGTTGACAACAATTAAGAAACCCCAGGGTGGCAGACCCCAGCTGACAATAAGTTCTGCCAGGTGATGGGGAATACGCTCAGTGGTCAGGACATGGGCAAAGAGCATGGCATTGGCAATGATAAACAGCAGCATGATACTGACCTTGGCTGCGTCCAGGACGACCTTGTTCACATCTTTGTCTGTGACGCATTTAGGCATGGCGAGCAGCATCTGCCCCATGTTTCTAGCCAGTGATCCGCCCACCCCCTCGCCTTCTTTTTTCCAGGGCACCTCTTTCAGCGGCCCGATATCCCGATAACCAAACACTGCAACGGCAAAGGCATAGACAGCAGAAACTGCCGCAGCCTCAGTAGGACTGGCAACACCGCCATAGATGGATCCCAGTACAATGAAAATCAGCATCAAGCCGCCGAACGCCGCCCCGCCTGCAGATACAATTTCAGAAAACCCGGCCCAGGGTTGGGCGGGTATTTTTTTAATCCGGGCTGCTATATAAATGGCAATCATCAGGATCAACCCCATGAGCAGACCAGGCAGAAAACCGGCCATGAACATCCTGGCTGCAGATACTTCAGTGGCCGCTGCATAAACCAGCATGACAATGGAAGGAGGAATCAGAATACCCAGCGTACCTGCATTGGTGATAACGCCTGCTGCAAAGCTCTCAGGATAACCGGCCCTGACCATCCCGACAATAACGATGGAGCCGATTGCGGCAACCGTTGCCGGGGAGGAACCGGATACAGCAGCAAAAATCATACAGGCCATGACAGAGGCCATGGCAATACCGCCCCTGATATGGCCGACCAGAGACAGGGCAAAGCGAATAATACGCTTGGCCACACCACCTGTGGAGAGAAAAGCAGAGGACAGAATAAAAAACGGTATGGCCAGCAGGGTATAATGCTCAGACAGTGATTCAAAGAGCTTCAGGGCAATCGATGCCAGAGAATCGCTGGAGAAAAACAGAATTGTGGTGATACTGGAAAGACCCAGGGCAAGCGCAATGGGCATGCCCAGCAGCATGCAGACAAAGAGGAGTATAAACAGGGCACCGGTCGTCATATCTTGATCTCCTCACCTTTGAGTTCCTTGACAATTTCCATGGAATCTTTAGCCTCATTGGCATGACGGAAGCCGTCGGCTTTGCCGGTGATCACATCCCATAAGAGTATAAGGATACGAATAGAGAGAAAGACAAAACCCACAATGAGCATTGAGTGGGCAATCCATGCCGGAATGGGCAGATCTTCCAGGGTGATGCCGATCTTTTTTACCTTACTGAGATAGATATAAGATCCATACATAACCAGGCCGCAGTAGCAGAGACTGAGCACACAACCTATCCCGGTCAGAATACGCTGTCCGGTGATCGAAAACAGTTTGACAAAGGCATCCACGCCGATGTGTGAACCGACCTTAATTCCGTAGGAGGCACCGAAAAGAACAAACCAGGCCGACATGTGCAGGGTCAGTTCCTGACTCCACATAAAACCGGTGTTAAAGCCGAACCGCATGATAACATCGACAAAGACCAGCAAGGTCGTTGTCACCAGCAGCAGGCAGATGACTGCCTCTTCAGTCCGATTCAGTATGCGCAGCATAAAGACTCCTTACGTAGTATGCCATGGATTCAGGTGCAAAATCTGATACCAGGTACCGAGATCGTTGTTTACATATAAAAATGGAACCGGCTCAATAGAACCGGTTCCATGTGTAGAGCTATCGATTGGTCAACCGACAATGCTGTTACTTATTGGAATTATAAGCGGCGTCGATCAGATCTTTACCTATCTGTCCTTCAAATTCCTTCCACACGGGTTTCATCACTTCAACCCACTGATTCCGCTGCTCCGGGGTCAGCTCAATAACCTCACAGCGTTTGGAGTCAATAATTTTCTGCTTGTCGCCCAAGGCTTTTTCAGCTGCAACCTTGTTACCAAAAGTAATTGCCTCATCCAGGGATTTTTTTACCTCAGCGCGAACGTCTTCGGGAAGTCCATTCCAGAATTCAGTAGAGGTGACAACCATATAATCGAGCAAGCCGTGGTTGGACTCGGTGATATAGGGCTGCACTTCAAAGAATTTTTTGGAGTAAATATTTGACCAGGTATTTTCCTGACCGTCAATGGCCTTGGTCTGGAGCAGGGTAAATACTTCAGAAAAGGGTTTTTTAAGCGGGGTGGCATGCACAGCCTTAAACTGGGCAGCCAGAACGTCGGAAGACATGATCCGAAATTTCAATCCCTTGGCATCGGCAGGTACACGCAGCGGTTTACTGGAAGAGAGCTGTTTCATACCGTTATGCAGATAGCCAAGACCAATCAACCCCTTGCTGCTGATGGAGGAGAGAAGCTGCTGGCCTTCAGGTCCTTTCTGAAACTTTTCAACAGCGTCCATGTTGGTAAAGAGAAAGGGCAGATCATAGAGCTGCAGTTTTTTGGTATAGCGGCTGAACTTGGACAGGCTGGGCGCGGCCATCTGTACGTCACCAAGCATCATGGCCTCAAGCACCTTGTTGTCACCAAACAGCTGGGAGTTGGGATACACTTCAACCTCAACCTTGCCGCCGAGGCGTTCTTTAATGAGATCACGAAACTTGTTGGCCATCTGGCCTTTAGGGGTATTTTCCGCAACAACGTGGGAAAATTTAATGACAACCGGTTTTGAAAAAGCCGGTGCGGCCAGCAGAGCCGTTGAAAGCGCCACGGCTGCAAACGAAATACATACTTTACGAAACATATTTCCTCCATTTTCTTGATGTAAGGTAATCCCGTTGCCGATACGGTACCGACAACAGATAACTGCAGACAGGCGCAGTTGTTTCAAACATTGCAAAGAAAAGACCAATCCGAGTTAAAACGTTAACCGTTTGATTTTAAAGAGTTGTGAGTGTTTATGCTGTACACTGTCGGAGGCGAATGGGCGGATTCCCATCCACTCATACTTCATTATAGGGGAATTTCCGCTCATTTGTCCAACAGGAAAGTTGAGCAGCTGGGAAATATTATTTATAATCTGTCTTGTCCAGGTCATATTTACGCATTTTATCGTACAGGGTTTTCCGCGGTAGGGCCAGCGAAGCCATGGTACCCTGAATACTGCCGCGATTACCGGCCAGGGCCTGTTCGATCAGGCCGCGTTCAAAACATTCAACCTGTTTTGACAAGCTGTTGCCTGAAGGCATTTCCCGATCAGACAGCATCTGATCAAGGGCCCAGTCAAACTGGCTGCCAAGCAGAACATAGCGTTCCGTCAGATTGCGCAGTTCCCGCACGTTGCCCGGCCAGTCACAGCTCATGAGCATATTCATCTGCGAAGGATCGGGTATGGGTACTTCACGCTGATACCTGTGCGCTGCCACGAGCAGAAAATGATGAAAGAGCAAGGGGATATCTTCACGTCGCTGTCGCAGCGGCGGAATATCCAGGCAGACAACATTGAGACGATAGTAGAGATCTTCTCTGAATACACCCTCAGATGCTGCTTTGCGCAGATCGATCTTTGTTGCGGCAACAACCCGCAGATCCAGAGGAATCAGGGTGTTGGAACCCAGTCTTTCCAGGGCTCGTTCCTGGAGAATCCGTAAAAGATGCACTTGAACCTGCAGGGGCATGGACTCAATTTCATCGAGCAGCAGTGTGCCCCCGTTGGCATGTTCAAACTTGCCGATTCTGCGTTTCCCAGCCCCGGTAAAGGCTCCGGCCTCATGTCCAAACAGCTCACTTTCGATCATGGTTTCCGGCACTGCACCGCAGTTCACAGCAACAAAATTTTTTGTATTGCGCCTGCTGTGTTCATGCAGCGATCTTGCCACCAACTCTTTACCCGTGCCGGTCTCGCCTCGAATGAGGACATCAGCACCGGTGTCTGCAATCTGGG
>CAZQKF010000111.1:0-6571 GCA_964593645.1 uncultured Desulfobulbus sp. | reverse complement strand
TGGTTCCTCTATGCCGGGCTGATGCACCAGCGCTTTAACATGGGGTGGCGGGGCCGCCGGGCTGCCCTGATGACCATTGTTGCATTTTGTGCAGTGCTGTTGACCCTGTGGTTTCTGCTCAAAGGAGTACGTGTCAATGGGGCATGATGCCATTGTGCTGCTCGGGGTCAACCATAAGACAACCCCGCTTGCAGTCCGGGAAAAACTTGCCCTGTCGGGCGGCTATGAAGAGCCGTTGGCCCAGCTCAGGCAGCTGGACGGGCTGAAGGAATATTATCTGCTCTCAACCTGCAACCGGGTGGAGATCCTCTATACCTGCAGTGATCCGGCGCAGATGCGTCGTGAAGTTCTGGATCTGCTGTTTGCAGGCAATGTTACCCGGGAAGAGGTCGCCGATTGCATCTACACCTATGAAAATGAAGATGCAATCCAGCATCTCTTTATGGTGGCCTCCAGTCTGGATTCCATGATTGTCGGTGAATCACAGATTCTCGGCCAGCTCAAAGAGGCCTTTCGTCATGCCTCGGAACAGAAGACCTCCGGTCTGATCCTCAATAAACTGCTCCATAAGTCGTTTACCGTGGCCAAACGGGTACGCTCCGAGACCCGGATTGGGGCCAGTGCCGTGTCGATTTCCTATGCAGCAGTCGAGCTCGGCCGAAAAATTTTCGGTGATTTGAAGGGCAAACGGGTAATGCTGGTTGGAGCCGGTGAGATGGCCGAGCTTGCAGCAGAACATCTGGTCGGTCAGGGAACCGGTGATATGGTGGTTGTCAACCGCACCCTGGAGCGGGCCATGAAACTTGCCCGACGTTTTAACGGCCGAGCCGTGGGGCTGTCCGAGCTGGTGGAGCAGCTGCTGGACGTTGACATCATTATCAGCTCCACCGGAGCTACAGAGTATATTCTTCATAAAAAAGAAGTGGCTTCCATCATGCGCAGGCGACGTAATCAGCCGCTCTTCTTTATCGATATAGCCGTGCCCCGGGATCTTGATCCTGCAATCAACGGTTTGGAAAATGTGTATCTCTATGATATCGATGACCTGAACAATGTTGTTGAGATGAATAGGGAACAGCGTGATCTGGAGGCGGTCAAGGCCAGCCGGATTGTCGAGGAAGAAACCCTGAAATTCAGCCGCTGGCTTGATTCCATGAAGGTCACGCCGACTATTGTTGACCTCCGGACAGCTGCTGAGACTATCTGTCGGGCCGAGCTTGAAAAAACCCTGCCCCGCTTAAACGGGATCTCGGTGAAAGAACAGAAATCCATTGAACGGATGGCCTCCTCCATTGTCGGCAAGATGCTGCATCATCCCCTGCAGTATTTAAAAAGTGATCATCACTGTGCCGACCAGGAACAGCGGATATCCACGGTTCGCAGTCTGTATCAGCTGGATGAGACCCGTGACGCTGACAAAAAATGATCAATGAAGACCGCATGGCAATCCTGGAAGGAGAGGTTTATGTGCTTCGGGATTCAGGGGAAATACCTGAGATCGCCCTGCACTCCACCCTTTATTTTCTGACCCGTGACCCTGAGGGGCCGCAGATGCTGCTTGACGAGGAAGAGCTTGCAACGCTTCAGGACGCAGCTCTTGCACGCAGCCGGGAAATTGTTCTGCGGGATCTTGACCCGGCAAACCGTGACCTGGGCATGTACCGCGGCCTGCGGCGATCAATCTATAACTGGCAGCGAATGCAGGACTTTTGTCAGCGCATCGGCCGGGAATGTTCCCCGTTTAAGGAAACCATACGCCGGACCTGTGTTGCTTTTCTCGAGCAGGAGCTGATTGATGTCCGGAGTGGTCAGCGGAGAAGCTCCGTAAACTGCACTGGAGAGCAGCTGCTGGAGTTTGCAGGTAGTATAGATCTCCCTTCTGATATGCTGCCTGCAGGCTGGCAGGAACTCTGTGTAAGGTAATCCATGCGCGTTGGAATTATCGGCACCGGCCGACATGGCAGCCGCTATGCCAACCATATTGTGAGCGACGTAGACGGTCTTGAGCTTGCAGCCATCAGCAGGCGCTCGGCAGAGGGCAAAGCACAGGCTGCCCAGTGGCAGTGTCATCTGTACAATGATTGGCAGCAGCTGGTCGCCGACCCCGGGGTGGAGGCAGTCATCGGCGTCGTGCCTCCTGCCATGAACCTGGACATAGCCCGCAGCTGCGCTGCTGCCGGAAAACCGTTGCTTCTTGAAAAACCCCTTGGCCATACAGCCGCTGCCGCAGCTGCAATTACAGCACTGTACAACAGTTGCAACCTGCCGCTAACCACGGGACAGACCCTACGCTATAATCAGGTTATCCAAACGTTTAAGCAGGAACTACCCGCCATGGGAACGCTGCATAGTTTTTCCGCCAACCAGCGGCTTGAACCCTCGACGTTAAGTTGGCACGAACAGCCGGATCTTGCCGGAGCCGGGGTCAGCTTTCATACTGCAGTACATGTTTTTGATGCTCTGCGATTTATTACCGGCCTTGAGATCAAGCGGGTAATGGCGGTAACCGGCAGCCGTTGCAATGCAGTACTTGAAGACCTGCTGCTGGTACTGGTTGAAATGGAAGATGGTGTTGTGGGCACAGTGGACTGTTCCAAGGTGAGCCGAGCCCGGTCTGGCCGGTTTGAGTTTGTCTGCAGCAGGGGGCAGTTGACCGGTGACCAGGTACATAATGCCTGCGCTCGGGTTGTCGGCATGGATAAGACGCCTGTGGACTGCGGTGAGCCGGTTGGAACCCTGATCCCGCTTCTGCGTGACTGGCAGCGTTTTCTGGCAGGACAGGGAGAAAACCCCATATCCGGTACTGACGGTCTGCGGGCCGTGCAGATCTGTGACGCCTGCCTGCAGTCAGCTTGCGGTGCAAATTGGTTCACTGTTGAGTACAGCTGAACACTTCGCAGCTATAGAATAAATTCCGCCGGCTGAATTCCCAGGTCTGCCGGATGCAGGGTCTGGTGAACCTTGCGATTAAACATCTCGGTTTCCGGGTTCCACATACCAAGGTTTTCATACTTCCCCTTTGTGTATCCATTAGTTTCCGTTTTTTTCAGCAGCAGCACCCAGAGTGCCTCCGGTGCCACGGTTTCATCAGGGGCATGAGCCACAATCCCGATTTTGTTGTCGTCAAAGACCAGTATGGTTCCGACGGGATATATGCCGAGCATGCTGATAAATACCTTGAGGAGAATCGGGTCAAACATGGTGCCGGAATCTTTCAACATCAGGCCCAGGGCTCGATCCGGGCTCATGTAGGATTCACGGTACACCCGCGGGGCGGTCACCGCGTCATAGACGTCGGCAATAGTAATGATGCGCCCAAACAGACTGACCGGTTTTTTACGCGGTGTTTGCGGGTAGCCGGAAAGGTCATAGCGCAGGTGGTGTTCAAAGGGGGCCAGCATGATGCTCGCCTTGCGGTCATAAGATGCCCGCAGTCTGAGGATGCGCCGGACACTGTAAATGGAATGCTGCTGAATAATGCCGAATTCCTCAGTGGTGAGTTTGCCGGGTTTGTTCAGTATTTCTTTGGGGACGTCGATTTTTCCCAGGTCGTGGAACAGCGCACTTAAACCCAGTCGGGAGAGCATTACTTTGCTCAGTCCTATGCGATGTCCCAGACAAAGTGCAAGAATAGAGACATTAATGGAGTGGGTGAATGTATAATCGTCATAATCCCGGATCGTTGACAGGTCGAGCAGGACATTGTCATCATTCATGATCAGATCGACCATGTTTTGCACCAGCTGCACTGATTTGCCAAGTCCGGCATTTTTGTTGGATGCCAGTCGCTGGGCCACATCCTGCAGTGAGTGCATGGCGCTGCTGTAGGTCAGGATTGCCTTTTTAGTTCGTCTTCGATGTCTCCGGTTGTGTTTATTGCGCTGTTGCTTCTCAAATTTTCCGGGCTGGGCTGGATTTGCTTCTCGTGTCGGTTGTGCTGTTGCCGGAGGTGTCTGTTCGGCAATAGGTTTGTTTTCTCCTGTACGCTTTTTTGGCGGAGCAGCAGGAGCCGAAGGCTCTGTATCTCCTTGATCGAAAGCAAAAATCGCAGACAGGGGCTGTGCCTGGCTGGTATCAATGAGTTCGACCCAATGAAAGTTTTTTTCCTCCAGCACGGACTGCAGCCAGCAAGAGGCATCTTTTTCATTTTCCGCCTGATTCAAGAGCCGGATAAATGCGAGAATCTCTGCACGTGATGCATAAGCGGTGCTCTGCTTAAAGCGTAATCCCTCGATCTGGCGCTTGCTGAAATAGGTGAGCATCTTTCTCGCCAACCCTGCTGCATTGCGCTGCAGACCGACTTTTTCCTGCTGCAGGTAGAAACATCCTACCGAGGCCAGAAGGTTGATTTCATCATCCAGCTGGAGACATTCTTCAATAATACCGGCAAAGTTATCAACATTTTTCTGCAGCAGCTGATTGTTATCAAGGTGAATCTTGGCCGTTGACACCAGGGAATTCAGGATCTGGAGAAACCTTTGTCCGAGCAGCGAGTCGTCAGTACGGGAGGGTTTAGGGTGGGGGCGCGGTTGATCAGGCATGCCGCCCTCCCTGTGCCTTGCGGCAGGCCGACCTGACATCGGGAATCATGCTGGCAGCGCCTTCACGAACAATTTTTCTGGCCTCAGATTGGCGTAGAGCAAGCAAAGCCCTGGCCGCCCCCTCTTTGTGCGCGCCCCCGCCTGAGGCAAACAGGGTGCCAATACTTGATGCCTGTAGCAGTCGTTTTTTCAAAAAGGGAATACAGAAGCTGCTGCCCACCCTGCCCAGGGCGTGGTAGCAGGCAAGGATATGTTCTCGGTCATCCCCTGCAGTCGCATGTTCCTCCATGTGTGTGCAGAGCAGACGCTCGATCTTTTCATTGCGTTCTCTGCCGATCATGGCAAGCATGGTGTGGCGAATGAATTCATCCGGATCGTCAATCAGGGGCAGAAGTCTTTCCAGGTTCACTCCATTCCAGCCGGCCAGGAGTTGGAATGCCTTACTGCGGACAATTGCGGCCGGGTGCAGGGCAAGGGCAGACAGTACGGGGATCGCCTCGTCCATGCGGATTCTGTTGAAAAAAGGAAACAGGTGTAGACATATTTTTTTGTCAATATGGACTGCAACTGCAGCCAGATTTTGTGGGTCAAGCTCAGAGAAATATTCAAAGAGGGCGAGAAACTGTGGGCCAAAGCGCTGGATATCGATTTGTTCACTAAGCGGTGCCAGGCTTTGTAGCACATCGGGTGGCAGTAAACGCAGTAAGCTCCATAGGGATTCAAGTTCATTGGCTGGTACGGACTGGCCTGGAGCCGTGAAGAATTTTTCCAGATCACGCAGGCTTTCCTGCCGGGAGACCTCATTAAACAATTTGGTAATGAGCGGGCTGAGCTGTTGCTGTCGTTTATTGGCTGTTGTCCGTATTCTCTCCAGAGTTCCTAGAATTTTCAGGGCATGTTTGAACTGGTGTTCCTGCAGGCAGCGGAGAAAGCGATCCTGGAGAAAATCCATGATATCGACGGCCTCTTCCAGGTCATCTTGGAGCAGCAGAAGGATCAACAGGATTTCTATGGTGCTTTCCGTGTCGACACCGTTTTCTTCCTTACGAATCAGCGCATCAATTTGTATCTGCTCGATGTCGGTCAACTGCCAGAGAGCGCTGTCCGGCGATGTCAGGGCCAGGCTGGCTGTCTCCTGCGCCTGATCCTCTGCGTCGATGTCGCATGCGTTATCATCATTTGAGTAATAATCCTGCCAGTGGGCATCACGATCAGCTGCAAGTTCCGATGTGTCCGCAGCCGGTTCGGCACCGGGAGCGACTCGAAAGGCGCTGAGGTTGAGCAGTGGGATATCCATGGCCGTGAGATCGATGGTCTTGTACTCAATATGGGGCAGATCCTGTTCCCACAGGGCGGTGACAATGTTGCCGTCATTTTCAATATCGCTGCGTCTGTTACTGTTGATCACCCTGAGCAGAGACTGGATTTCCCAAAGCTCAATATCTATTAAAAATTCAATCCATTCCACTCCATCCCGGCCCAGGAGAAAGGCAATATCATTGTCATCTGTTTTGCCCGGGTAGATAATCGTCCCGTCATAGGCAATGTCACCTTTGTCAATATCCAGGCGGAGGGTTTTGCGGGTTTCAAGCAGGGAGGTGAGGGTTGTAAAAATCTTGGCGAGATGCTGTTTGGCAATGGAATGATCTTCGGGGTATAAACTGTGATGCTTGACAGCGCCTGCCAGCAGTTGGACAAAGGTCGCAATTGTTCGTTGATCAGAGGATGCGGCTGTCAATGTGTCACTATGGGGTACTGCTACCATATAATCCGCGAAGTAGAAGATTTCTGGAAAAATCTTTTTCTTTTCTGAGTATATAGGGCGTAGGGCGTGCTGTCAATTAGGCCCCGTTTTTATGTGCAAAGAGTGGCCTGAAACCGGCAGCTGTGTACTGCGCAGTTCCAGACCGCAGGGTGGATGGGTCATTCAACAAATGCGGCAAGTTCCTGAATCGGGCTTCGCTCGGTACGAAAGCCGTTGGCCGGGGACTCCATATCCGGGTAGCCGATGGATAGACCGAGAACCAACC
>CAZQKF010000110.1:0-6579 GCA_964593645.1 uncultured Desulfobulbus sp. | reverse complement strand
ATAATTATTTTGCTTGACAATTCTGTGCTTGAGTTTATGGTGGGTGTTACTTTCATTAGGTTCGTAGCACCTATAGTCTTTTTTGTTGAAGGGGAAAAAGCCATGATTGTTTTACTTTCCAAAGGCGGCATCCTGGTCGGGCCGATTCTCTTACTAAGTATTGTCGGTTGTACACCAGTATATGTCCGCGAATATATCTGGGAAGCGAGGAGAAGAAAAGTTTGTAACTTTCAGAAGTACTCCTGAAGGTGCATTTTTTATTTTATCGTTTGGCTGGGCCTGCCAAATAATGTCTAAAATTAACTAAAAGAAGTGGGGGAAGGATGAAAAAGGAAATGGAGAAGGTAATTGCCCTGGCCGGGATGATTAGTTGTACTGGTATAGCCCCGGCTTTTGCCGGCGTATCTGTTGATAATGACAGCGTTCGTCAGACCATGGGGGAATATAGTCAAGTCAGGGGGGCTTATCGTCCTTTAGAGCATGTGGGCGGTCAGCTTCGCAGTGGATATATTTCGCGTGATGAAAAAGGCAATACTGACCAAAGCAGCTTTGCTGTCGGGGGGCATCTGCATATTGACACGAAACGTTATAAAGGAATCATGGCTGGCGCGGCCTTTTACACGGTACAGGATCTGGGGGTGAACAGTTCTGATCCGAACAAGATTGATCCTGATTTCTTTGACGCAGACCTGAATTCATTTTCAGTGCTTGGGGAGGCCTTCCTGGACGGAAAATGGGGCAATACCGATCTCAAGGGCGGGCGGCAGGTTTTAAATACCCCACACGCGGATAGTGATGATATACGCATGATGCCTAATTTGTTCTCGGCTTATACCATAACCAATACGGATATTAAGGGGCTGACTCTGTCAGCTGGTCTCATTGATCGCATGGCAGGATGGGAAAACGAGTTTGACGCATCCAAATTTATTAATCTTGGCCGGGTACTCGGTCGTAAATTAGGGGCGGCAAATGACAAAAGCACTGACGGAGCGTATATGTTTTCGGCCTCTTATGATGGGGTAGAGCGTTTGAATTTGGATTTTTGGGCCTATAAGTTCGTTGATTTTGCTGATGATGTATATGTTGAGGCGGGGTATTCGCCCAATATTGGTAAAGAAAAGACCCTGACCTTTGGTCTGCAGTATGATAGAGCGGTTGACACAGGGGATAAACTTGCCGGCACGATTGATTCAAATACCTGGGGAGTTAACGTCGAAGCAGGATTTGAAAATGTCGGCCTGACAATACACGCGGCATACAATCAAGATACTGGTAATACCGGGGCCTTTGTCAGTCTTGGCGGGGGGCCTTATTTCACCTCCCTTGAAGATCAAACTCTGGATGCGATTGGCGGCAAGGGGAAGGCCTATATTTTTGGGGCTGACTATAAGCTTGGTTTCATAAAATATGGTGAGCTGACCATCGGCTCCGTTTACGGTAAATTTGCGGCAGACAACACCTCTGACTATGATACAAGGGAGATTGATGTTAATGCTAATTATAGTTTTAAAAAATATTCCATAGAGGCCGCTTATGCCACGATTGATGACCGAACTGCCGCTCAAGGCGATTTTAATCAATTTCGATTGTTTTTGACTTACGATTTTTAGTAATAATCCATATTGAGGATGTAACTATTCAGCCAAGGTGAAGATGCGCGACATTAAAGCGTGACATATTGTAATAGATTTTATGGCTGACATTTCATAATCGCAATAAGGATATGACAAGCCAAAAATTCTGATGGCTGCCAAAAATGTTACGCTGTCATATCCGTGAGTTACGAGTGTCAGCCATATCAGTTATTCGCCGGGTTCGCTCCTTCTGGGCAGCCCGGATCTTCACAAAATCTTCTAAGCGCCCTGCTGTGCCTACGCTTCTGTTCAATCGACTCGTCCAGATCTAACCCAAATCCTTGAGCGTTTAAGTGTGATGGACTTTTTACGAGTCCATCAACCAGAAAGCAGACATTTAAATTTTGTCATGGCTTTTTTTATCCCCATTCATCGTAACACAATTTTTATTTTCGTAATAATTATTTTGCTTGACAATTCTGTGCTTGAGTTTATGGTGGGTGTTACTTTCACTATATTCGTAACACCTATAGTTCTTTTTTGTTGAAGGAAAAAACTATGATTGTTTTACTTTCCAAAGGCGGCATCCTGGTCTGGCCGATTCTTCTCTGCTCGGTGGTGGCTTTGGCGATTTTTGTCGAACGTCTCATTTATTTCGCCCGGCTCAAAATCCGGGAGGATGCGGTGGTGGCAGAGGTATCCGGGCTGGTCCGACAGGGTGACTGTCCGGGGGCTGGCGTTGCGGCCGGGCAAAGCAACAGCCCCATGGGCCGTATCCTGGCCCATACCCTGGAGGTTTTGGAGCAGGATCGGGAAACGGTGGAGACGGTTATTGCTCATTCCATGGAAGAGGAACTCCGGATATCTTCCCGATATCTGTCTGCCTTGGCGACCATTGGCAATATCGCGCCTCTTCTCGGTCTGCTGGGCACTGTCCTCGGCATGATCAAGGCGTTCATGGTGATTCAGGAAATGGGAGGCAGGGTCAACGCCGCTGTTCTTGCCGGGGGGATATGGGAGGCTATGTTAACCACCGCTCTCGGGTTATGCGTCGCCTTGCCGGTGATGGTGGCGCATGGTTATCTCAGCAGCCGGCTGGACGCCCATGAGGCGCACCTCCAGCACGGCGCCGTCCATTTTATCAAAGCGGTTGGTCACTGGCAGTTGGAGCGGCAAAAATGATAGTTCACCCGAGCCGCAGAGAGCGGTTGCAGGTCCAGGTGCCGCTCACCCCGCTCATCGACCTGATCTTTTTGCTGCTGATTTATTTTCTGCTCAGCGCTAATTTTATGGTCGATGAAGGCATTGCGGTCAAGCTGCCCCGGGCCATGGCGGGGACTCCGCAGAGCGAAGCAGTAGTCACCCTTAGTATAGACCGGCAGGGCAGGTTCTTTATCGGAACCCGGGAATTTACAGATGGGGCGCTCTTTGATCAATTTAAAAAGATGCTGGCTGTCCGGCGCAACAAACTGGTGCTGGTCAAGGCTGATCGGGCTGTGGCGCTGGATAAGGTGGTCAAGGCACTTGATCTGGCAAAAGCGGCCGGGGCCGAGCGGCTCAGCCTGGCCACGGAAAAGGGCCCTTGAAAAGAAAACCGAATTGGCTCCTGTACGGTTTGACAGGCGGATCGTTGCTGCTGCATGGCGCTGTCCTGCTGTATATGCCCAATTTTTATTGGCCAAAAGCAAAAGCGGCAGCCGGTATCGAGTTGACGATGTGTGACATAACGCCGGCGGTGGGCCGGGATATTCCACGACCGCCGGCGCGATTGGCAAACCCGCGGCTGCCAGGCCTTCCGGTTCCCGCCCCCCCTCATCCTGCCGTCCGGGCGCCGAAACCGGCCGCAAAAATGCCGCTGTCCGCGGATATCCCGGTCAATCGAGTCGAAAAGATCCATCCGGCCGGAATTGCCGCCCTGCCTGAGCCGTGGACGGCTGGGGTGGTTGTTGAAAAAACGCCGCCGGGGGGAGACAGGGCGCCTGCCGTCCGGGAAACGATTCAGCCAGAGGAGAGTGCTGCAAATCGCTCCGGCGAGGACAACGGCAAGGCCGGACAAGACTACCTGGCTCAGATAAGAACCAGGATAGAAAGACATAAAAGATATCCGGCCAGGGCCAGGATCAGGCAGCTGCAAGGTGAGGTGACTATTCGTTTCGTCATCACCCCGACAGGAGACACACAAGACCTTGTCGTCAGCAAAAGTTCCGGACGAGAGGTTCTTGACCAGGCCGCGCTGAAGGCCGTGCGGGATGCTTCGCCCTTTCCAGAGCCGCCTGGAGATATATTTAAGGGAGAAATTACCCTTGAGCTTACTATCGTTTTCAGGCTGGCCTGATATGAATATTTTTTGAATAGCAAGTTAAACAGGAGGAACAATCTATGCTGGTACCAATCGAATTATACAGCCTGACCCAGAGAAAGGGGTATCTGAGTCCAGATCTCGCCATTGGCTGGCAGATCGGCAAGTATGTGGAGGAATTCTTCGATGGCCTGCAGGAGGTGAGAATAGCCGCGGTCGCCGAAGGTGACGCCGTTTTTGCCCTGTCGTATCTGTCCCGTGAGCATAGCTGCCCCGAGCAGATCACGGTGTCGGATACCTTCCGGCCTTGGGATTTTCTCTTTTATCATACCATTTACCATTACCGGCACGGTACTTAATTTCACTCTGATCCGCAAATATATCGAACTGCCGCGGGGCTTACGCTCCATAGAGCCTCACCTTGCCATGGATCAGCCTGCCGAGTTGGAAACTTATCGCACCGGGCTTGACCTGTTGGTCGCGGATATTCTTAAACGGCCGGCGGACAGCTTCAGCATGATCCGTCAGATACGCTGCCGCCCTCTTCTGTATAACCCCGGGGATAATGGTACCATCCGCTGTTATCGTTGCGGAAGGCCGTCCTTTATCCATAAAGTTTTGGATATTGAAAGGCAAATATGCTGTCAGGCCTGTTCCGGTCTGGAACCGGCCTGGTTTAAATATATTAACGGGAATCAAACATGAATGTTTCAGTAAATAAGAAGGAAAAATCCGGATGCGCGAAGTCTGTATTGTCACTCAGAGCCACACCAGACAGGGTTAGTGACCGTGGAATGCCAAGGTGTATGTTCGGCTCAAATGGAACCTGCTGCCGTACCTGCAATATGGGTCCCTGTCAGATTGTAGATGGTGTGCAGGCTTTAATCGGGGTCTGCGGGGCTACTGCCGACACGGTGGCGGCCAGAAATTTTGCCAGGATGGTCGGCGCCGGTGTTTCGAGTCAGATCGAGGAGGCCCGGCAATTGGTCAAGACATTTAAGGCGGCGGCCCGGGGTGAGACTCCATACGGAAATTTTGATGAACAACGGCTTACGGAGCTGGCCCATAGTTTCAGGATAGATCCGCGGGGTATGGACAAAAATAAAGTGGCTCTGGCGGTGGCCGAGTCGGTTCTGGCCGACTTTGAAGGCCGGAACGGGGAGTTGACCCTGTTAAAACTGGCCCCGGAAGAACGGCGGCGGATTTGGCAGAACCTCAGGGTGGCACCCCGGGGGCTTGACCGGGAGGTGGTGGAGCTCATGCACCGCACCCACATGGGGGTGGATCAGGAATATATCAATATCATCCGTCAGATCTCTCGTTGTGCCCTGGCTGACGGTTGGGGCGCTTCCATGCTGTCCACCTGGATAGGCGACCTTATGTTCAAAAAAGAAGTGATGCCGGCCGGATCAGGCGGGAATACGGTCAAGAGGGATCGGGTCAACATCGTGGTTTTCAGCCAAAGTCCACTACCCATTGCCGCTTTGCGAGAGGCCTCGGCGGATCCTGAGCTGAACGCCCTTTTGCAAGCAGCCAGGGCCAAGGGAATCAACCTGGTTTGCGGATCCATCGGTCAACAGGAGGCCTTGCTGAGTACTGGAGCGGTGGAAGTCATGGTCGCGTGCGGCTCATGCGTCATGCCCTCCCTTGCCGGAATCGCCCAGGCATTTCATACCCGGATTATTACCTCCGGTGCCGCGCTGCAAATGGCCGGGGCTGAGGACCATGCCCTGACGGGTGCCAGAGGGCGGGATAATGCCATAATTATCCTGAAGACGGCCATAGAGAACTTTGGCAAACGGGGCGATTATTCCATCCCGTCTTCATCGGCCCGGAAGGAAGAGTCGCAGCCGGTGGATGTCAGGCGGATGGAGGAGGGGAGGGGGATCGCCGGTCAATTAAAAAAGGGCACCATTCGCGGTATTGGCATGTTGATTGGCTGTAATAATTATCGTTACAATGAGGCTGCTCATCTGCAGGTGGCCCAACTGCTGCTGAAAAACGATATTCTGGTACTGACCAGCGGCTGTGCCGCTGAATCTCTGGCCCGGGCGGGTTTGATGCGGCAGGAAACGGTCGAAAAGGTTGCCGGCCCTGGTTTGCGGGAGGCCTGCGGAGAACTTAGCCTGCCGCCCGTTCTGTCCCTTGGAACCTGCCTTAACAGCAGCCGTTTGCTGATCTTTGCCGCCGGCCTGGTCAATGAAGGGGGCCTGGGCCGCGATTTGTCTGATCTGCCACTGGCCGCAGCCGTCCCGTTATGGACCAGCGAGAAGATTGTCGCCAGCGGTCAGTATCTGGTGGCCAGCGGTATTACCACTTTTTGTCGGGAGCTGCCAATCACGGGATCCCGGCTAATGCTCGAATACCTGTTGGATAAATGCCGCGATGAGTATGGTGCCAACTGGGTCTTGGAGGAGGATCCCCAAAGACTCGCGCAGGGTGTCATCTCGCATATAGATAAGAAGCGGGCGGCTCTTGATTTGTAGACAGGTGGCGGCGAGAAAAACAATCATAGGCAGCGCTGAAGATTGTGCGGGATGCCTTTGCAAACATTTACGGTTTGGGCGTTTTTTGTCACTTTTTAGCGCAAACCGAATATTTACGTCGTTTTCTATCTGACCCAAATAAGGGGTATGCCAAATTCTTATATTTTTGTAACTATTTAGCTGCACCCAATCTGCGGCTGATAATGCCGTCCAGCAT
>CAZQKF010000109.1:0-6607 GCA_964593645.1 uncultured Desulfobulbus sp. | reverse complement strand
AGCCACTTCCGGGAGCAGACCGATGGCCATGGCGCTGTCTAAATCAATAAAGCTGCCAAAGGCGCCGGCCAGAATTATCTGCTCAATGTCGGTTATCTGCAGCCCGACCTCTTCAATCAGGGTTTTAGCGCCGGCGTAGATGGCGGCCTTGGCCCTGATAAAGTTTTCAATATCCACCTCATTAATAACAATATCATGGTCCACCCCGGACTCCTCCTTCCAGGAAAGCACATATTCCATACCACTGCGGCCCTCCCTGATTCTGGGGTTGTCAATCTTGTTGAATTTGCCGCTCTGATTGATGACGCCATTCTCAAAAAGGGTGGCAGCAAGAATAAGCAGGCCGGAGCCGCAAATGCCAAGAGGTGCCTTTGCTCCCACCGTGACATTCATCGGTTCCAGGGTTTCGGGATTGAGGCTGAAATCACTGATCGCCCCTTCCACTGCCCGCATACCGTGGGTAATGCCGCCGCCTTCAAAGGCCGGTCCGGCCGAGCAGGCTGCACAGGCCAGCCAATCGCGATTACCGATCACGATCTCAGCATTGGTACCCACATCAATATACAGGGTAAGCTGATCCGTACGGTACATGCCCGATCCCATGACTCCGGCCACGATATCACCACCCACGTAGCTTGAAATAGCCGGATAGAGCAGGGCCACGCAGTGATGGGGCAGGGCCAGTTCAAGATCCTCGGCACACATAGGTGGAAAAAAGGTGGAAACCGGCACATAGGGGGCCCTGCGAATATTATCCGGCTCCAGTTTCAGGAGCAGATGGGTCATGGTGGTGTTGCCGGCAATGGTAATGGAGTTGATTTCATCCCGGGTGATGGGGCCGTGCTCGGAGGCCAGGGGCGGCGGCACCTTGTTAAGCATCTTATCGATGATCTCGTTGATGGCCCCCACCACAAGATCATGCATCATATCCAGCCCCCTGGGCTTTTCAGCATGGATGATGCGGGCAATAACGTCTTCCCCGTAACTCATCTGGGGGTTATAGCTGGAGTCACCGGCCAGGATTTTGCCGGTGTTGAGATCAATCAAGACCCCGTAGATTGTTGTCGTGCCAATGTCAACAGCCAGTCCGTAATTCCGGTGACTCCAGCAGCCCGGCTGGATATTAAGCAGGTGATTCTTGGACTTGTCATTGACCGGCAGTTCAATGGTGACCGTGACCAGGAAATCCTTTTCTCGCAGGGCCCGTCGTATCTTGCGCAGCACGGTCAGGCCGGTAACCATCCGGTGTCGATTCAGCTGGTCGGCAATGGCCTGGATCAAACGGCCGACATCAGCCCGGTTATCATGGGCATCGGGCCGAGACAATTCTAGACAAAATTTTTCCACGGGCGGATAGAAGATCCCCTCTTTTTTCAGGGATTCCATATCAAAAACGTGCATGCGCGCCCGATGCCTGGCCGGGATATCCGTAGTCAGCCCCCCTTTTTGACGCCCGGATTCCTCGGGGATGCGGACCGTAACATCTTCGCAAATTTTACTGATGCAGGCCTGGCGATACCCCTGGTCGAAATCCTCGGGAGAAAGTTTTTCGCTGCGACCGCCCTGCACTGCACCCTGCTCCACAATAATTCGGCACTTGCCGCACACACCGGCCCCGCCGCAGGAGGCATTGATATGCAGGCCGACCTTTCGGGCGGCCTTGATCAGGCTGCTGCCGACCTTGACCTTGACAGTCCGGTTTGCCGGCAGGAAGGTGATTGTATATTCTTGATGGAAGGTGCTCATTGAAACTCCGTTATATTTTACGGGCTGTGTTTGTTGGCGGTGAGTGTAACGAACCCCAACAATTATGCTACCCCAACTCCAAAACATCCATGGTTTTTAACTGGGCCAGGGTAAACACCGGGCCGTCTACGCAGACCATTTTATCGTCAAGATGACAGTGGCCGCAGATGCCCATGCCGCACTTCATGTGGCGTTCCAGAGTGGTGATGATGTGTTCGTCTGCACAGCCCATGGCAGAGAGGCGGGCAATGACAAAGCGGATCATGATCGGCGGGCCGCAGATCAGGGCCGTTGTATTATTGGTAACTGTACAGTCGTCCAGTAAATCCGTGACCAAGCCCACCGGGCCCTGCCAGCTGCTGTCGGCCGTATCTACAGTCAGACGGCAATCTACACCTCGGTGCTGCCAGGTTGTAATTACCTGGTTAAAGGCAATGTCAGCCGGAGTTCTGCTACCGTAGAGCAGGGTCAGATCCTGCACCGGTTCCTCGTCGAGTTCCTGTTGAAAGAGACTGTACTCAATCACCCCTTTCAATGGTGCCAGGCCAATACCACCGGCCACGATGAGCAGACTGCGCCCGGTAAAGTCGTGTACTGGAAATGGTTTGCCGAACGGGCCGCGAACCCCTACCTGTTCGCCGGCCTGCATGGCGTGAACCGCCGTAGTCAGTGTGCCTGCCTTGCGGATGGACAGATCAATCAGGGGCAGGGCCGTGGGGGATGAGGAGATGGAAATGGCTGCCTCACCATGATGGGGCACGGAGAGCATGAGAAACTGGCCCGGGCTGAAGGTGAACGGGCTGGTCTTGTCTTTGAGTTCAAGGCGAAAGGTACGGATCTGGTCGTTTTCCTGGATGACTTCACGGATAACGGCCTGCCTGGGAATAAAACTCTCAGCCATCACGCCACCTCCTCAGCCGTTACCATATCAATAAAGGTGGTAATGTCGACCCCGCCGAAACAGATATCAACACAGCGGCCGCAGCCGGTACAGGAAGGCTTGCCGTGCCGGGCAAAATCGTCTTTGAGTTTATGGAGGAAACGCCGTTTCAGCGCGTGCCGTCTGCGATCCACGGGATTATGCCCACCGGCCATGCGGGTAAAACCTGCGCTGGTGCAGGCATCCCAACTGCGCAGCCGCATGCCGTGCTGCTCATCAAGTTTCATATCATCCACTGAAAAGCAGGTACAGGTTGGACAGACATAGGCACAGCCGCCGCAGTCGTAACAGCGGCTGGAGAGTTTTTCCAGAATCTGTTCGGAAACGGGGTATTCCTGCAGCAGGCGGCAGGCATGCTTGACCTGAACATTTCGGGTAAACCGGCCGCGGGCTTCAAGAAACAGCTGGTAGCGGATCTTGTGATCTTCTTCCTGCACCTCTTGGAAAAAATAGCCCCACTGCTCCAGCACGTCTGCCCCCTTTCGGCGTCCTGCCGAGACATAATAGCGGTCACCCAGATCGATGAACTGCAGGCCGTAGCCAAATTCCAGGTAAGGTCCGCTGCCGGTGGCTTCACAGAAACAGTTGGCAAAGGGGGTGTTGCAGCCCAGAGTAATGATCAGGGACTGGTTACGGCGTGTAAAGTATGTGGTATCACGGGATGGTTTGGAAAAGATGAGGTCCATGTACAGGACAGCAGTCAGGTCACAGGAACGAACGCCGAAATAGATGGTTGGCAGTTCGTCATCCGGCGGTGTAAAATTGTATTCACCGTTTGTGATATTATAGTTGGCCAGAGTTTCCTGCTGCGGCAGGAGAAAGGGCTTGAGTGAGGACTGAGGCTGGTTGACCAGGTCAATGGTGACCTGGTCAAGGTCGCCAATCTCAGTGAACAGGGTGTCGCCGTATTCATTTTGTACCGGTGCAATAAGCCGGTTATCCTTGGCAAGTTTACGCAGCAGCGGGATAAGATTATCTTTGGGCAGGATCAGCTCTTGTAAATCAATCATCAGAAACCTTCCTTACATGAACTGAACAGACCTTGAACTCCGGGCATTTTGATTTTGGATCCAGGGCATCCACGGTCAGCTGATTGATGGGCACCTCCCAGAAGTGGAACGAGGTAAACACCGTGCCCGGCTGCACCCGGTCGGTAATCTGCGCTTTAACCCGGACTGTGCCGCGGCGGGAACCGACTTCAACCATCTCTCCCGCACGCAGGTTCAATTTTTCGCTGTCTGCACGGTTGATTTCGAGCAGGGCTTCAGGGTATTCACGCACCAGTCTTCGGGAGTTTCTGGTCATGGTGGCAGTGTGATAATGCTGATACGATCCCCGGCATGTGACCAGGGTATAGGGATATTTTTCTTCAACGCCTTCACTGGGCTCCTGGTGCTCGGTGATGGTAAAGCATCCTTTGCCGCGGGCAAAATAGTATTTATGGAGAAAGCCGGTACCTGGGTGATCCCGGTTCCAGCAGGGCCATTGCAACCCCCAGGAGCCGTCCAGTCGGTCATAATGCATGCCGCCGTAGATTGGAGTGAGCAGGCTGATTTCTTCCATGATTTCTGCGTCCGAGTCAAAATCCATGCCCGGACAGCCCAGCCGTCTGCCCAGTTGCATGATGATTTCACTGTCCGGGCGGGAGTTGCCAATCGGTGGAATGGCCTGGTGACAGAGCTGTACACGGCGTTCTGAGTTGGTAATGGTGCCGCCTTTTTCGGCAAAGGAGCAGGCCGGAAAGACGACATCTGCAAGGCGTGCAGTCTCAGTTAAAAAAATGTCGGATACAGCCAGAAAATCAAGATGCCTGAGCGTATCTTCCACTCGTTGCAGATGCGGGTCACTGAGCACCGGGTTTTCGCCCATGATAAACATGGCTCGAATATCGCCGTCTGCTCCGGCATGGGTCATGCCGGTGAGGCTCTTACCCGGAGACTGCGGGATATCTGTTTTCCAGACCGCTTTAAACCGTCTGCGAATATCCTCATTGGCCAGATCCTGGTAGCCGGGCAGAACCGCAGGCAGGGCCGCCATGTCGCAGGCTCCCTGGACATTATTCTGGCCGCGCAGGGGATCAACTCCGCCGTGTTCTTTTTCCACGTTACCGGTGAGCATGGCCAGGTTGGCCACGGCCTGGACATTATTTGTGCCGCAGGTATGCTGGGTAATGCCGAGACAGTAGCAGATGACAGCCTTGCAGCTGCGGGCATAGAGACAGGCAGCTTCGCGGATGGTCTGCAGGCTGACGCCGGTGATACTTCCCAGCTCTTCAAGGTCTAAACGATGCAGGTAATCGCGCAGTCCAATAAAATTTTCAGTGCGCATGGAGATGAAGAGTTCATCAGCCAGATCCTCATCAAGAATAACCCGCATCATGGCATTGATCAGGGCAATGTCCGTGCCCGGGCGCAGGGCCAGGTGAATATGGGCCCGGCGGGCAAGATCTGTTTTGCGTGGATCAATAACAATCAGCCTGGCACCTCGATCCACGGCATGGAGGATATTGCGGGCAATCTGAGGATGGGTTTCCGTGGTGTTGGAGCCGGTGACCAGCAGCACCTCGGCCCCTTTCAGCTCGCCAATGGAGTTGGTCATGGCCCCGGAACCAAAACTTGTGGCAAGACCTACCACAGTGGACGAGTGTCAGAGCCGGGCGCAGTGATCGATATTGTTGGTGCCAAGCCCTGCCCGGGTCAGTTTCTGGAGCAGATAATTTTCTTCATTGGTGCACTTGGCGGAAGAGAGTACACCAATGGCGTCCGGGCCATGCGTTTCCCGGGTACTGCGAAGGGCATGAACGGTGTATTCCAATGCTTCATCCCAGCTGGCCGGGCAGAGTTTGCCGTCTTTGCGCAGCAGCGGCTCGGTCAGTCGCTTGTCGGAATGGATGAATTCATGCAGATGCCAGCCCTTGGAACAGAGGTTGCCCCGGGAAATAGGATGGTTACGGCTTGGATAGGAACCCACGACTCTGTCCTGGTTAACCTTCAGATACACCCCGCAGCCGCAGCCGCAGTAATTGCAGATGGTCATGATGTCCTGCATAGGGCGTTCTCCCGGGAAAAAACTTTACATGATCAGCTCAGCCTCTCTTGAGAGAGTACGGGATATACAGGGGAAAAGTCAAGGCGTTATCAGTCGGAAACCGGGACTGGCCAAGGAGTATTCTTTGTGATACTCTTTGGTTTTGTCGTACACGTGATTTTAGGTGGATTACCCTTTGGCGACAAAAAAACTGTTAAGGACGATTCGGAAAATGGAAACATCAGGTATCATAGATTTTCATACCCATGCCTTTCCCGAGGCAGTTGCCGCTCATGCCGTTCCGGCCCTGGAAAAGGCCGGCAACGTACAGGCGTACACGGACGGCACCACTGCCGGGCTGCTGGCCTCCATGGATACAACTGGTATTGAACGCAGTGTGATCTGCTCCATTGCCACCCGGGTGGAGCAGTTTCAACCCATCCTTGACTGGTCCGGAAAAATCCGCAGCAAACGGCTTATTCCGCTGCCCTCTGTCCATCCGGAAGATCCTGATCTTGCAGGTCATATCACAACAATTAAAGAGCTGGGATTTGTCGGTTTGAAAATGCATCCCTATTATCAACATTTTTATCTGAGTGAAGACCGGATGGATGCACTGTATAAGGCTGTGGTGGACAATGACCTGCTGTTGGTACTGCACAACGGGTTTGACATTGCCTATCCCCGTGAGCGACGAACCGACCCGGCTCAGGTTGTCAAAATATTGAAAAAATTTCCAGATCTCAAGCTGGTGACCACCCATTTAGGCGGCTGGGATGACTGGGATGAGGTACAGCGACTGCTCATCGGCAGGCCGGTGTATATGGAGATCTCCTTTGCGCTGAGGTATCTGAGTCAGGGTCGGGTCCGGAAGCTGATTACGTTGCATCCGGA
>CAZQKF010000108.1:0-6661 GCA_964593645.1 uncultured Desulfobulbus sp. | reverse complement strand
GCCGTGGTATCCAACTCGGGTATTACCAACACCATTGACAACCTGGCGGGCCGGGATGCCTTCAGTGACGAGTATCTGTCCAGGTTTGACAAGGTGGTGGTTAATAATTCCTCCTGCCAGGTCTATTTCGGTATCCGCAAGGGAGAGTCCTTTAATGATGTGGGCGACCTGTTGTTCACCTCAACGGCCGAGCAGTTTTCCTCTGAAGAGATGCGGAAGATGGAGACAAAGAGCCGTACCTTTTCCGTCTACTATCCCAAGACCAGGCCGGAAAAACCGGATTATACAGTGGTTGCCTCCATGAACGGTAACTATGACGACTGGGCCGTACTCGATGATCAGGCGTACTCTCAGGCCAAGAAGGCCATGGTGGAACGTTGTTTTAATGATTTGGAACGCTACATTCCCGCTATCCGGGACAAGGTGGATAAATTCGAGGGGCTGGATATCTCACGTTCCATCTTTAAGGAGGTGGGCGGCCTGTTCCATGTCGGCTCGGTGGGCATTATCATGAGCGGCTGGCTCGGGGCAATCAATTACGGGGTCATCGTTGCCAACGATGTGGATGCCTACGTGAGGCAGTAATCATGGCTGATTTTACAGGACAAAAGGCGATTGTCACCGGTGCAACCCGGGGCATCGGCCGGGCTGTTGCCGAAGCATTGTTTGAATCCGGTGCCACCGTTATTGGTGTTTACGGCGGTGATGACGCGGCAGCGACAGAATTTTCAGCAACCTGTTCGACCCCTGATCGCCTCCAGCTCCATAAACTTGATGTCAGTGATTACCAGGCCGTAGAAAAATTGTATGCCCAGGTGGAAGAGCAGTTTGAAACCATTGATATCCTGGTCAACAATGCCGGTATTCGCCGCGACGGCGTGCTGGCTATGATGAAAGAAGAGGACTGGCGGCGGGTGATTGATGTTAATCTCACCGGCGGCTATACCATGGCCAAGTTTGCAGTCCAGCTGATGATGAAGCAGAAATACGGCCGCATAATTTTTATGACCTCGCCCATGGGTCATCTCGGCTTTGCCGGGCAGGCCAATTATGCAGCATCCAAGGCAGGCCAGGTGGGGCTGATGAAATCGCTTTCCAAGGAAGTGGCCAAGCGCAAGATTACCGTAAATTGTGTCTCGCCGGGTTTTATCGGTACGGATTTTCTGGGAGACCTGAGCGATGCCCAGATCAAAGAGTATAAAAAAATGGTGCCGGTACGCCGGTTCGGCACTCCGGAAGAGGTTGCCGATGCTGTGCTCTTTTTAGCGTCAAAAAAAGCAGCCTATATTAACGGCTCTGTTCTAGAAATTACCGGCGGCTTGTAATGGATTGCACTCATCCGGATTTTATCACCAGCAGGATACCGCACCGGCCGCCCTTTCTCTGGCTTGACAGGATTCTGGAGATTTCCGGAGAAACCATCCGAGCGGAAAAAACAATTCCTGCTGACCTGGATGTCTTCAAGGGCCATTATCCCGACTACCCGCTCATGCCCGGTGTGCTGCTCTGTGAAGCCGTCTTTCAGGCCGGGGCCCTGCTGATCGGCGAAATGGTGAAAGACGACGCAATAACCGGAGTACCGGTTCTGACCCGCATTCTCGGTGCCAAGTTTAAACGCGAGGTGCGCCCCGGAGATATCATCGAAATACGGGCGGCCCTCAAAGAAAAACTTGGCCCTGCCTGGTTCCTCAAGGGGAGCGTCCGGGTGAATGGTAAAGTGGCCGTGCAGGTAGAGTTTGCCTGTGCGCTGAAAGGATAATGTGTAGATCGTCATTCCCGCGCAGGCGGGAATCCAGAGGCTTTGTCGGTGGAGAAACAGTTTTTTGTCTACATCATGGCAAGCAAGCGGAACGGCACTCTCTATATCGGAGTGACATCGAATTTACCGCAACGAATTTGGCAGCATAAAAAGAACCAGGCTGAAGGTTTCACTTCAAAGTATAATGTGAAACAGCTGGTGTATTTTGAACCACACGATACAGCAGAAAATGCGATTACTCGAGAAAAGCAGTTCAAAAAGTGGAACAGGGCCTGGAAGCTGAAACTGATTGAAAAACATAATCCGAACTGGAAGGATTTGTATGATCTGATACTGCAGTGAACTGGATCGGAGTCTGCGCTTACCTCCCGCCTGCGCGGGAATGACGGTTTGGATTGTGAAGAATTAACATATATTGGTTCTATGGATTTTCTGAATTTACAGCAAAAAAAAATAATTATCTTCGGCCTGGCCAATAAAAAGTCGGTGGCAGCGGCCATCGGCCGGGTGCTGGCTGATGCCGGAGCCGAGGTGATTCACGTGGTGCGCAGTGAGGAACGGGCTGTTACGGCCCGGAAACTGTTTTCGCATAGCCCGGTGTTTATCTGTGATGTGGAGGAGGAAGCCAATATCATCCGGGTGCGCGATGAAATCGCCGGTCAGGTCGGCGGCCCCATTGCCGGTATTGTCCACTCCATTGCCTTTGCCAACTACTCTGAAGGGCTCCAGCCCTTTCACGGTACCCTGAAAAAGGATTTTCTCGAGGCAATGGATATTTCCTGTTTTTCCCTGATTGCCATTGCCAACCATTTCAAGGAGCTGCTTGATCCGGATGCCTCCGTGGTCACCATCTCCATCTCAACTACCCGGATGGCTGCAGAAAATTACGGGTACATGGCTCCGGTCAAGGCGGCCCTTGAGTCTTCGCTCTGCTTTCTGGCCAAGTCGTTTTCCGCATTTTCCCGTGTCCGCTTCAACGCTGTCTGTCCCAGCCTGCTCAAAACCTCGGCCTCGGCCGGTATTCCCGGTTATATTGATTCCTATCTCTTTGCCGAGATGGCGATCCCGCGTAAAAAAGCGCTCAAGACCAGTGAGGCCGCAAATACGGCTGCCTTTCTCCTTTCCGAGCGATCCTCAGGAATCAATGGCCAATCCCTGGTTGTTGACGCGGGCATGGGGTTGAACTATTTTGATGCAGATATTGTCCACAAGGCAGTGGGCTGATGACAGGCAACCAGCTCAATGTTTTCTCCCGGATCGGGGCCATGGTCAAGCATGCCGTGGCCGTGTTCAAGGCTCGAGAAACACCGCTCTATGTCAAATTGCTGCTCGGCGCAGGCCTGATCTATGCCGTCTCGCCCTACGATCTTATTCCCGAGTGGATTCCCGTGGTCGGCCTGCTTGATGACTTTGCCCTGGCCGCCCTGCTCATTGCCTGGGCCAACACCTTTCGTCTCTCCGGCAAGGACTGAACCACGGATGAACACGGATTTTGTCCAGTCCGACAACCTTGAACCCTGAACGTTGAACCTTTAACCGTTTCCATGAAATACTCCAACGTCTGTCTGCACAGCTTCGGCTATGAACTTCCGCCCAATGTGGTGACCTCTGCTGATATTGAACAGCAGCTGGCCCCTGTGTATAAACGGCTGAAACTGCCTGAGGGACGGCTGGAGCTGATGAGCGGTATCCAGAGTCGCCGGTTCTGGAATCCAGGTACCCGGCCCAGTGACGGGGCGATCCTGGCCGGGCGCAAGGCCTTGCTGGCCTCGGGCATTGATGCGGCAGAACTTGATTTCCTGGTTTTTACCTCGGTGAGCCGGGACATGATGGAACCGGCCACGGCCTCTTTTGTCCATCGCAGCCTCGGCCTTGATTCCCGCTGCCAGATCTTTGATATTTCCAATGCCTGTCTGGGTTTTTTAAACGGTATGATCATGCTGGCCAATATGATCGAACTGGGCCAGGCCCGCTACGGGTTGATCGTGGCCGGAGAGACGGCAGAGGGGCTGGTGCAGTCGACCATCAACCATCTGCTTGCTGATACCTCGCTAACCCGGAAATCAATCAAACCCGCCTTTGCCTCCCTGACCATCGGTTCCGGTGCCGTGGCACTGGTCATGGGCGATCGCAGGCTGAAGGATACCGGTCATTACCTTGCCGCCGGGTCCTGTCGGGCCAATACCCGTCATAACGATCTCTGCCAGGGTGGTCAGAATGCGGAGCAGGGGACCTTGATGTCCACAGACTCGGAACTGCTGCTCACCGAGGGCATAGCAACGGCAGAAATGTGCTGGACGGATTTTCTTGCTGAATCTGCGTGGAAGAAAGAGGACATAGATCGATTCTTCTGCCATCAGGTCGGCCAGGTGCATGCCCGGCTGCTGTTTTCCAGCCTGAAACTTGATCCGGCCCGCAACTTTGAAACCCTGCCGGTGCTGGGCAATGTCGGTTCCGTGTCCGCACCCATCACCATGGCCATGGGCATTGAACAGGGCAAGCTTGGTCATGGACAGCGGGGTGCAGTACTTGGTATTGGTTCCGGCATTAATTCGCTGATGCTGGGTATCGAGTGGTAGGGCGGGGTAAAAAAATGTCACGCAAAGCGCAGATAGCGCAGACTTCGAAGGCGCAAAAAATAAAAAAAAGAACCTTTGAGTCTTGGCGCCTTTGCGTAAGAACAAAAAGAGTTGGAGTCATGGAGACCTCCCCATGACTCCCAAACTTGCCGAGTATCCCTTCACCCCAAAGTCGTTCACCATTGATGGTCACAAGATGTCCTATCTTGACGAGGGCAGCGGGCCGGTGGTGGTTATGGTGCACGGTAACCCTTCCTGGTCGTATCTGTACCGCAACCTGGTGACCGGGTTAAAGGACACGCATCGTTGTATTGTGCCCGATCATATCGGCTGCGGTCTGTCGGATAAACCCCAGGGTTATCCGTATCAACTGCAGAATCATATTGATAACCTGACCGCGCTTCTGGAGCATTTGCAGATTGAACAATGTGTGCTCATCGTCCATGACTGGGGCGGGGCCATAGGCATGGGCTGGGCCGGTACCCAGCCGGATCAGGTGCAGGGGCTTGTGGTGCTCAATACAGCAGCCTTTCTGTCACCCCATCTTGCCTTTCGCATCGCAATCTGTCGCTGGCCCGGCATCGGTGCGTTGATTGTCCGTGGCTGCAACGGTTTTGCCTGGCCTGCGACTTTTATGGCCGTACACAAGAAAATGTCGCCCGGGGTGGCGGCTGGTTTTTTGTATCCCTATACTTCCTGGAAGAATCGAGTCGCCGTCCATCGCTTTGTCCAGGATATTCCCATGCAGAAAGAACATCCCTCCTACCAGACCCTGGCCCGGGTGGAAGCCTCGCTGGAACCGCTGCAGGATAAACCCATGCTGATCTGCTGGGGCGGCCGGGATTTTTGTTTTAATGATCATTTTTATAAAGAATGGCAGAACCGGTTTCCCGGGGCGACCAGCCATTATTTTCCCGATGCAGGACATTACGTACTGGAAGATGCCCTGGATGAGATTACGGATCTGCTGGCCCCGTTTCTCCTGACCTGTGATGACTGACTGGAATATTGCAGGATCTCTGCACACCGTTGCAGCACAACAGCCGGACAAGATTGCCCTGGTTGCCGGTAAAAACGGGCAGTATCATACGTGGAGTTTCCAGGAGGTGCCGGCCAACAGTAATCTCTATGCAGCAGCCCTGCAGGCTCAGGGCGTGCAGCGCGGTGACCGGGTCATGCTCATGGTGCGGCCTTCCATGGAGTTTATTTGCCTGACCTTTGCCCTGTTTCAGCTGGGCGCCGTGGTGATCCTGATTGATCCGGGTATGGGCTACAAAAACTTATTGCGCTGCATTGGTTCGGTCAAGCCGACAGTACTGGTGGCCATACCCCAGGTGCATCTCTTTGCCCGTCTGTTTCGCAAGCCCTTTCAAACCGTCCGCACCAGGATTTGTGTAGGGCAATCATTTGGGCTGCTCGGTACAACCCTTGCTGCTGCCTGCCATGGATTGAGTCCGGAATTTACCCCTGTGACAGCGGAGCGCGATGAACTTGCCGCAATCATCTTTACCACCGGTTCCACAGGCCCGCCCAAAGGAGTGCAGTATACCCACGGAATATTTACCAGCCAGCTGGAATTGATTCGCGAGTATTACGGTATCGGCAGCACTGATATTGACCAGCCCGGCTTTCCCCTGTTTGGCCTGTTTGCCACGGCTCTGGGCGCAACTGCTGTTATTCCGGATATGGATCCGACCCGACCGGCCAAGGTGGATCCGGCAAAATTTGTTCGCTCGATCCTGGATTTCAAGGTTACCTATTCCTTTGGCTCGCCCGCGATCTGGAACGTGGTCAGCCGCTACTGTATTGACCAGGGCATTATCCTGCCGGTACACAAAATACTCATGGCCGGAGCGCCGGTGTCCGGTGAGTTGATAGCTCGTGTGCAGCAGATCATGCCGGAATCAGGCGAGATCTACACTCCCTACGGGGCAACGGAAAGTCTGCCCTCGGCCTCAATTACCGGCCGGGAAATTTTAGCTGAGACCTGGCCGCAGACCAGGAAGGGGAAGGGGGCCTGTGTGGGCAGGCCGCTGCCGGGTATGGAGATCAGGATTATTGCCCCTGAGGACGGCCCGATTGCTGATTTCAGTGAAACAGAACAGCTGCCTGTTGGTGAAATTGGTGAAATTACAGTCAAGGGGCCGGTGGTCACCCGGGCCTATGATCATAATGCGGCAGAGACAGCCCTGGCCAAGATACCTGACCAGGACGGGTTTTGGCACCGGATGGGAGATATGGGGTATCTCGACGAGAAGGGGCGGCTCTGGTTCTGCGGCCGCAAGGCACACCGGGTACCCACGGCGGAAGGCATGATGTATAC
>CAZQKF010000107.1:0-6704 GCA_964593645.1 uncultured Desulfobulbus sp. | reverse complement strand
TAATGCATTGCACCTGCGCCGTATAATTGACGAAGAACTTGAAAAAAAGCTTGCCCCCATCCGGCAGTTGCTTGCAGAACGGAATAATGCCGGCCCTAGCATGGGCGATGTTTTTGCAGGCATCGGATACATCTTTGGTCTGGCCGGTCTGCTCATATGGATGAAAGACAGAAAAAAAAGGAGCGCTGCATAATGAACAAACGTATTTTTCCTCTGGTCGTTCTCTTCCTCATACTCATGGTACAGAGCGCCTCTGCCCATTTCGGCATGGTTATACCATCAAAAAATATCGTTACTCCAGAGCAAAAAAAAGTTGAACTGACCCTTTCATTTTCACACCCCTTTGAGGGGATCGGCATGGAGCTTGTCAAACCGGCAAAATTTTTCATGTCTGTGAATGGCCAAACAACTGATCTGCTTGATACCCTGCAGCCGATAATAGTCATGGGAAAACCTGCATGGCAGACAACTGCAGCCATTGAACGTCCAGGTGTATACTGGTTTGTTATGGAACCTGTTCCCTACTGGGAACCTGCCGAAGACCTGTACATTATCCATTACACAAAAACCGTTGCAGCAGCCTTTGGCGCTGATGAAGGCTGGAATCAGCCCCTTGGACTGGCCACGGAAATAGTCCCCCTACTCCGCCCTTTCGGCAACTATGCAGGCAACAGTTTCACCGGCAGAGTTCTGGTCAAGGGTAAACCGCTTGCAGATGCTGAGGTTGAAGTTGAATTCTATAACAAGGATTTAACCTTAACGGCATCCAGTGATTATCACATTACCCAGGTGATCCGGACAGATGATAACGGAATATTCACCTTTACCTGCCCCCGTCCCGGCTGGTGGGGGTTTGCCGCCTTAACAAAAGCTGAGTATACTATTAAAGGACCATACGGCGCAGACAAGGACGTTGAACAGGGAGCCATCCTCTGGATATACATGGATGAGTATAGCGCCCGGTGAACTTTGAACAGTTCAGCCTTGGCAGTTCTCTCCTGCACCGCACTGATCCAAGGGTGAAAATTATTGCGGCTGCTGTGCTCAGCCTGATTATCGCACTCTGCCAAAATTTCAACACTGCTGCTGCCGGATTGCTGCTGGCCCTTGTCTTGACGGCAGTCAGCCGCATCTCACCAGGGATGCTTCTACGCAGGCTGTTTATCGTCAACACCTTTAACCTTCTGCTCTTTATCCTGCTTCCGCTCACCTACGGCCAGGGCCCTGATATCTCTTTTGCAGATTTTGAACTCAGCAGGCCGGGCCTGTTGCTGGCCGCTCTTATCACCCTGAAGTCCAACACCATTATTCTCTACTTTATCAGCCTGCTTGCCACCTCAACCGTGGCCCAACTCGGCCGCGGATTGCATGAACTGCGTCTCTCGCCCCGGCTTTGCGTGCTGTTGCTCTTTTCCTACCGCTATATTTTTGTCATCCATCAGGAGTATAGCCGGTTACACCGGGCAGCCGCCCTGAGGTGCTTCAACCCCGGAACCAACCTCCATACCTACAAAACCTACGGCCACCTCCTGGGCATGCTCCTGGTTAAAAGCTGGAACCGGGCAGTGCGAGTACAGCAGGCCATGGAATTGCGCGGATTTAGAGGAACATTTTACAACTTGAACGAACTTGAGATGAACAGGATGGATCACCTGCTCATGATCGGTCTGCTGACAACTGGACTAGGGCTGCTACTGCTCGAACTGCTGCCCTGAATACGAAATTCAATATACCAACAACGTGCCCCATGACAACATTTCCCCTCATAGACATGCAGCACATTTCTTTTGCCTATGCAAACAGCTCGCATGCCCTGCTTGACCAGGTGGACGTATCCCTGGATTACGGTCAAAAAGTCGGTTTGATAGGGCCCAACGGCAGCGGTAAGACAACGCTGCTGCACCTGATCATGGGGCTGCTTCCGCCCACGGGAGGTAAGCTGTTCTTCAAAGGTACTGAACTTCGACAAAAGCAGGATTTCCAAAAACTACGCAGAAGTGTGGGGCTGGTGTTCCAGGACGCCGATGATCAGTTGTTTTCGCCCACAGTGATTGAAGACGTTGCCTTTGGTCCACTTAACCTGGGGTATTCAGCTGACGAGGCACTTGAAATTTCAAAGAAAACACTGGACGATCTTGGATTGCTGGCGTTAGCGGACAGGGTGACTCACCAGCTGTCCGGCGGCGAAAAAAAACTGGTTTCGCTGGCAACCATTCTCTCCATGCAGCCCGAGGCCCTGCTGCTGGATGAGCCAACCAATAATCTTGATCCCGACACCAGGATCCGCCTGATTACCATTGTCAACCAGTTGGATATCGCCTGCATGATTGTCTCCCATGACTGGGATTTCCTGGCAGAAACCTGCAATGATCTCTATGCCCTGGATCACGGCAGGGCAACACGCAGCGATACGTCCTGCCTGCATGTTCATCGTCATGCACACATGCTGGGCAATCATCCCCATGAACACGACCATGTGCATGGGGATAAAGGATAAAAAGAAAAAACGGTTATTTCAGCGATCGTACTGCGCGGACAAATCCTTTGTCGCTGTCATAAAAATATCTATTGATACCTGGATCATCTCCATCCTCAAGGTAACCAGCCTGAACCTTGTCACCATCTTTGGTCCAGTAGCTGCCCTCCAGCTCAATCTGATCAGTCAGCTGACCTTTCATGGTGTAGTCATTTGCAAAAAACAAATCCCATATTTCCTGACTTGTCGGCAAACGCCAGTCGGTAAATCCTGCCAGCTCTAACCCGGCAACATACGACTCGGCCTCTGCAGCTGAGGTAAACTTCTTTTCCGAACGTACAGTCTGCCACATCATGGAAGTCCTGATATCGACCATGGTGCCGTCCTCATTCAGCTGAATACCTGCCCGCCCGTTATTTTTGGTGGCACAACCAGATACAAGCATCGTGAGCACTATAAGGGCGAAACATACATTCATTGACAGGCCGCGCACAGTTTTGTTCAACATATTTTCCTCCGAAAAAAAATATTAAAAATCAGTCTTGGTTTATACAGCTGCTGCTCTGTACCTTGCCGCAGCAGCAAGCATTCCATCTGCCCATTCCGGGATTCCCGGGGCCAACACATGGGTGTAGAGCGCCAGCACATTATTCTTTACCAGGCCATCCCGTTGCTCGACAAAGCCAGTTCCCCGTTCCATCTTCAATGCCAGAGTATCCGGCCTGCCGTCCCAGTGCTCAACCGTGGAATAACGAAATTCATGGCCCTTGACCTGCGTACCCACGGGGTAAAAAGGGTTTTCTTTATCTGCGGTAAATATTGAATAACCATGGGCCTGGGGTTTACGGGCCAGGCCAAAAGTAACCGGAAAAACTCCGGCAAGGGGATATTCTTCATTATCCAGTATAATCGATTTTCCGAGAAAGATCAGACCGCCGCATTCAGCATAAATGGGCAGCCCCTGGTCTGCATACTCGCAAACTGACCGGCGAAACGAGACATTGTCTGCAAGCCGGCGGGCACTGGTTTCCGGAAATCCACCTCCAATGTAGAGCGCATCCAGGCCGGGGGGAAGTTGTTCGGCAGTCAGGGCATTGATCATGACAAGTTCTGCCCCTCCCCGACGCAGGGCCTCCAGATTTTCTTCATAATAGAACTGAAAGGCAGCATCGCGGAGAACACCAATAGTTACCTTGTTCTCCACCTGGACAGGCGCAGAGAGCTCTGTCCGGTGAACAGGCTGCATGAGTTCAAGGATCCGGTTCAGGTCAAAATGTTCTTCTGCAATTTCAGCAAGGCGGCTGACCGCAGTATCAGCTGTATCATACTCCTGGTGCGGTGTAACCCCAAGATGACGCATAGGAAAAATATCATCCTTCATACGCGGCACAATACCGACCACTGGAATTCCCGTGTACTTTTCAACCGACTCAGTCACAATACGTTCGTGCCGGGCCGTAGCAATTTGATTAAGGATAACTCCGGCAATGCGAACCCGTTTATCAAGTTCCCTGCAGCCGAGCACCATGGCGGCAACAGTTCGGGTGGTCTTGCTGCAGTTGACCACCAGCACAACCGGTAGATCCAGCTGGATGGCCAGTTCAGCCGTAGAAAATCCCCCTTCCGGGTTCACACCGTCATACAGGCCTCGGTTGCCTTCAACTATGGCAAAATCCGCGCCTGCGCTATTCAGGGCGAAAGAATCAGCAATGGCCTCCCGGCTCATCAGAAAGGGATCAAGATTATAACAGGGATTGCCCACTGCAGTTGTCATCCAGCCGGCATCGATATAGTCCGGCCCTTTTTTAAAGGGAACAACTCTATGGCTGCGCCTGCGAAGAGCTGCAGCCAGGCCGACAGCAACTACGGATTTTCCCGATCCACCGCTCATCCCGGCCACAACAACTGCTTTGGTGTTCTGCTCAGCCATTGCCGGTTTCCGGAACATGACTGCTTTTACCAAACTCCTGCCAGAGCCGGTGATACATGGCTGTCATCTCTGTTTCAATCTGCATTCGATACTCCTCTACCCGCGCTGAGGTCAGTTTTGGTTCAACATAAATCAAATCACCATATTCAATGATCATCGGGCTAAACGGCATGGGCAACACCAAATGATCCCAGGAGTTAAAAGCCTGGTAGCGTTTTACCGCCCAGACTATGGGCATAATGGGAGAACCCGATTTGGCGGCCAGGAGAACTGCCCCCGGCTGAACTTTCAAGGGAGGCCCCTGGGAACCGTCCGCCACTATGCCTGCATTTTTTCCTTTTTTGACATGATCCACCAGTCCTTTCAGAGCCCTGACCCCAAACCTGTTAGCCGAACCGCGTACAGTTTCAAAACCAAGCAGTTCTGCCACCCGGGCAATATACTCACCATCTTTACTGGCACTGACCATGGCCACACCCGGATACTGCCGAAGATGATAGAGTACGTAAAATACCGAATAATGCCAGAACGGAACAACAGCCGCTCCTTGTGCCAGCATCTTGTCCAGATTTTCTTTGCCGCGAATTTCCAGACGGCAAGAGCCAAACCAGAGAGCGGTCAAGCCGACGTACAATCGGGGTACCACGGCCAGTGAGACGTTATACAACAAATCAGCCAACGGAAAGCTCCAGCATTTTAAGCTCGTTTATCCGGTCACGCAGGGCAGCAGCCTCTTCAAAGGCGAGTTTATCCGCAGCTTGCTGCATCTGCTGTTCAAGCCCCTTAATCTCTGCATGGATTTCACCGACGCTATGATAGATAATGTCGGGTTCAGCAGCCTTCAGCACACCGGCATCATCAGCATAACCGTCCCAGCCCGAGGCCTTGAGATGTTCCGTCATGGAATCCTTGATCTCAGACTTGATTGTTTGCGGAACAATACCATGTTTTGTATTAAAATCCTGCTGGATTTTTCGCCGCCGCTCCGTCTCATCAAGAGTAAACTGCATGGATTTTGTTATCTTATCTGCATACAGGATAACTACTCCGTCAGCGTTTCGCGCTGCCCGACCGCAGGTCTGTACCAGCGAACGCTCCGAGCGTAAAAACCCCTCTTTATCCGCATCAAGAATGGCAACCAGGGCGACTTCCGGAATATCCAACCCCTCGCGCAGCAGGTTAATGCCGATCAGCACATTATATTCGCCGCGCCGCAGGTCTCGGATCAATTCAATCCGTTCCAGCGTCTTAATATCAGAATGAAGATACCGGACGTTCACACCGACATTTTCATAATATTCAGTCAAATCTTCGGACATGCGTTTAGTCAGCGTTGTAACCAGTACGGCCTCTCCCCGTTCCGTGCACTTGCGAATTTCTTCCAGCAGATCATCCACCTGGGTAACAGCAGGCCGAACTTCAATTTGGGGATCAAGCAACCCGGTCGGACGGATCAACTGCTCAACAATATTATCTTTGCCGTGCTCAAGTTCGTATGGGCCCGGAGTTGCTGAGACATACACGGCCTGATGTACCCGCTGCTCAAACTCATCAAAACGCAGCGGCCGGTTGTCTAAGGCCGAGGGCAGTCTGAACCCGAAATTAACCAGTGTCTGCTTGCGCGATCGATCCCCGTTAAACATGCCGCCGATCTGAGGGATGCCGATGTGGGACTCATCAATAATCATCAGATAGTCATCTGGAAAATAATCAAGCAGGTTGGGCGGCGGCACGCCCGGCTCCTTGCCGGTCAGGTGACGGCTGTAGTTTTCAATGCCGTTGCAGTAGCCAAGCTCAGATATCATCTCCAGATCAAACATGGTGCGCTGATCCAGGCGCTGAGCCTCAACCAACCGGTTATCACCATACAGTTCATCCAGACGCAGCCTGAGTTCGTCTTTAATCGTGCCCATCGCCCGCTGCAGGTTGTCCTGGCTGGTAACAAAATGGCTGGAGGGAAATACGGTCAACTCCTCCACATCTTCAACAACTACGCCGCGCAGAGGGTCAATAATCGACACGGCCTCAACAGTATCACCAAAAAATTCCACCCGGACGGCATGTTCTTCCTCATGCACCGGGAAGATATCAATGACATCCCCGCGCACCCTGAAGGTTCCTCGATGAAAGGACATCTCATTGCGCTCATAGAGCATGAACACCAGACGTCGCTGCACATCCTCCATGGGGTAGTCTTCACCAACCTGCAAAAGCAGGTGCATGTTTTTGTACTCATCCGGTGAGCCCAGTCCATAAATACAGGAAACACTGGATACAATAATGACATCTTCTCTCTCA
>CAZQKF010000106.1:0-6704 GCA_964593645.1 uncultured Desulfobulbus sp. | reverse complement strand
AACGAATCGGCTACATCCTGCGACTGCTGATTACCGCACTCCTCTTGCTGTATGTCCTGTATAAGGTAGGTCTTTTTGATGCGAAAGGTCGTGAACAATTTTTTACCTTAATAGGATCAGTTTCCATTCCTATTTTTTTTCTGTCTCTGGTCGTTTCCCAGCTCCTTAATCTGTCAAGCGGTTTTAAATGGTACCTGCTACTCAGGTCACGCGGTATTAAGGTGAGCTTTTTCAGGGCCTGGGGGCTCTATATGGTGGGGATTTGTTTTAGCCTGGCATTGCCTACCAGCATGGGAGGAGACCTGATCCGTATTCATGAACTCAGCCGTTTTACCGGTAAACGGGCAGAGGCTGCCGCCTCGGTTTTTGTCGAACGGTTTTCCGGTATGGTTGTGCTCTTTTTTTTCACCGTTATTGCGGTGTTCATGCAGCGGCAGTTGCTGTCTACCCCCTGGATGATTATCAGCCTCATCATCGCCATAGCTGCCAGTATCGCTGTTATCTGGATCATTATTGATGAGCGTCCCTACAGCTTTGTCAAGACCTGGCTGCAACGGCGCATGCCGTTTCTGATAGGTATTCTGGGCAAATTTGACAAACTGCACCAGGCAGTGCTCGAATATCGGGATGACCGCCCGGCGTTGGTGATTGCCCTGCTCAACACCTTTGTTTTTTACCTGCTGGCCGTAGTCAACGTGTATGTGACAGCTCGGGCTTTCAGTTCGGAGATAGGTTTTGTTGAGCTGCTTATTGCTGTTCCTTTGATTATGTTTATTATGAATCTTCCTATTTCCATAGGCGGTATCGGCTTGATGGAATTTGCATTTATATTTATCTTTGATATCTCTGGATACACCAGTGCCCTTGCCCTCTCCACTGCTCTGCTGATGCGGTTCAAGTCGTTTGTTGATGCAGGGATCGGCGGTCTTTTATACCCTGTACTTACCCGCGATACACGGGCCGTCAGAGTCAAGAACAACGAGGAGTAATACCGCCACTGATGAAAATCGTCGGATTGTACAAAGTATGTGCACATATCTTGGTGCTGATGGGTTGTTTTTTTGGTTTTATAGTGCAGGTATCCGCATCCACCGGAGAAACTTCTTCGTCGACCCAGGCGCCTTTGGAGAGGGTTATGACCCTTGAGCAGCTGCTCAAGAGGGCGCTGCAGGCAAATCGATCTATTCAGCAAAACATTTTGCGGGTACAGACCAATCAATATGCACTTCGCAGTGCCGAGTCCGTCTTTGACTGGAAAGTACAGCCGGTTGCCAATCTCGGCCTGTCCCGAAGTGAGGATTCAACGAACCAGGCCTCAGGGATTTCCAGTGAAATCCGTAAAAAAAATGGCCTGGGAATTGAGGCATCACTTGCACCCTCCATAGCCTATATCAAGGACAGCGGAACCTCTTCCGGGGTCGGAGTGTCTCTGTCTGTGCCACTGTTGCGGGGATTTGGCCGAGAGTATAATTATGACGCTGTTCGTGCCGCAGACTTTGCCCTGGCAACCAGCACCAGGAACGTGTATCTCGCGGAAGTGGATATTGTCCTTGAGACTGTTGCGCTGGTGTATGAAATTCTCAGACAACAGGAACTGATCAATCTGTATACCTTTCAGGAAAAACGGCTGCAGGGGCATGTGGCCACTGCTACGGTTATGGAAACAACCGGAGTGAGTTCTCCAATTGATACCTATCGGGCTGAGATTCGTTTAAAAGATGTCCAGGAACAGCTGTCAGTTGCGCAGGAAGGGTACCGTGCATCTCTGGATCGTCTGAAGGTTCTGCTTGCCTTTTCCATGAATACCCGGCTTACAGTTGAGGCAACACTGTCCTATAAACTCACCAGGATTCAAGCCGCAGAAGCGGAAAAAATTGCCTTGGCTAACCGGGTGGAGATGGTTCAGGCTGCTGCAGATTTTTCCGAGGCAACACGGAAATCAAGGGTGGCAAAAAGGAATTTGCTCCCAGATCTCAAGCTTGTTGCCACCTACCGGAAAAATACCTTTCTGGAGGGGCTTGACTCTTCGGAACTGTACTATGGTGATTACTGGAGTGTTGGGTTGACCAGCAACACAGATTTTTCCAGGACAGTGGAAAAATCATCTTTTCAGCAAAGTTTGCTCCAGGTGCGCCGGGTCAAACTGCAGCAGCAGGATCGACGGGATATGATCCTGGCGGAGGTCAAGGCACAGCTGACAGCTCTTGAAAAAGAGGAACACCGCATACAGCTTCGCCGGGAGCAGATTGTTCAGGCTCGAGGTAAAATGCGTCTTGCCGAGATTAAATTTTCCCACGGAATGGGAGATAATTTTGACCTCATAGAGTCTGAGACGGAACTGCAGCGGGCAAAAACAAATCTTTTGACAGAGAAGACATCATATATTGTCGGTCAGTATCGACTGCGGGCTGCGCTGGGGACTCTGCTGGAACGATGAAAGGAAAAATGCGAAAGTTTATATTCCTGGGTACGGTCCTGGTTCTGGCTGTGCTGCTGCTTGTAAATAAGGGCGGCCAGACAAATCCGGACGCCGATCTCCTTCTGCGAACGGTGGAGCGGGGCAATTTATCGGTCTCCATTCATACTCTCGGTGTGCTGGATGCGGCCAAGTCGTACCTGATCTCCTCTGAGATCAGGGGCAATAAGGGCAAGATTATTTCTCTGGTACGCGACGGAAGCTGGGTGGAAGAAGGTGCTGAGCTTGTGCGGCTTGACCCCTCTCCTTTTGAAGAGGAGGTTCATCGTCTGCAGGGCAAGGTGGAGAGCCTTAAGGCCGGTGTGGAGGCCATTCGTCAACTGGTTGCCTGGGAAGAAAATCAGGCCGGCCAGAAGATTTCAGCCCGGGAGTATGATTTAAAAGTAGCTGAGCTGGATCTTGAGCGGCTGCTCAACGGTGATGGGCCGCTGCAGCTTGCCCAGTACCAAGAAGAGATGGAAAAGGCCAGGGCCGAACAGGATCGATACGCTTCTTTTTCCCGTGAGCTGAAAAAGCTGGAAAAAGAAGGATTTAAAAATCCTGCAGAGGTCAGCCGGGCCCGTGAAAATGCCGCAACCTATCGGGACAAGTATGAGGCAGCCCATCGTCGCTTTACCAGTTATCGTGATTTTGTCCTCCCTTCTCTCCTGGAGGCAGCCAAAGCAAAGGTCAGAAATAATAAGCTTATTCTCGAGCAGAGTAGAAAGGCTACTGTGTTTAAGGTCGCTAATGTTCAGGCGGATCTTGCCCAGGCCCAGGCCAAAATGGCCACTGCTGAAAGTTCTCTTGCCCTGGCCCGGCGAGAACTGGACAAGGCCGTTCTCAAGGCACCGTTTGCAGGCATAGCCATTTTGTACGAGGCCTTCCGGGATGGGCAGAAGCGGAAACCCAGGGTGGGGGATACGGTGCTGATGAATCAGCCTATCCTGTACCTGCCTGATATTAAAAAATTTATTGTACGAACCCAGGTGCGCGAGGTTGATCTGTACAAGATAAAGATCGGCCAGCAGGCTTCCGTTCATATTGATGCCTATCCTGCGCTGTCTTTTACAGCCGAGGTGCAGTTTATCGGTGCTCTTGCCGCAGAGGATCAGCCCGGGCGGGGTGGAGGTAAGTATTTCCAGCTTGTCTTGACCTTTAACGGTCAGGATCTTCGCCTGCGACCCGGCATGACCGCCCGGGTGCTGATCCAGGCAGCGAGTGCAGATAATGTTCTGCTGTTGCCGGTGCAGGCAGTGTTTCGAGATGATGACGGGCAGACATTCTGCTACCTGTCTACCGCCTTTGGCCTGCGTAAAGCAGCTGTAACCATTGGTCGGGATAATGATTTGATGGTTGAAGTGCTGTCCGGGCTTGATCAGGGCGACCGGGTCAGCCTGGTGCCGCCGAAATATGAGACTGTTTCCCGTTGACCAGCACTCGTACCGGAGAAGTAATGAATCCCCAGCCTGTTGTTCAGCTCACCAGTGTGACAAAGAGTTTTGAGCTGGACGCTGAGGTTGTCCCGGTGCTGAAGGAGATCGACCTTACTGTTTGTCCCGGTGATTTTACGGCAATTATGGGGGCCTCCGGATCCGGCAAATCGACGCTGCTCCATATCCTTGGCTGCCTTGAACGACCGAGTACCGGCCGTTATGTGCTCAATGGAAAATTTGTAAACCACTTAACTGATCGGCAGCTCTCCCGAATGAGAAACAGTTATGTCGGCTTTGTTTTTCAAGAGTTCAATTTACTGCCCGAGGCCACTGTGTATGAAAATGTGATGCTGCCGTTTTTTTATTCCGACCTTGATCCGGCATTGTACAGGCAGAGGGTGCTCAAAGCTGTGGAGGATGTCGGATTGAGTCATCGTCTCAGGCACAAACCAGCCGCTCTTTCCGGTGGCGAGAGGCAACGGACTGCCATTGCCCGGGCTGTGGCCGTCAAGCCCAGGTTGATCCTGGCAGATGAGCCCACCGGCAATCTTGATTCGGTAACCAGTCGGGAGATTCTTTCGCTTTTTGAAGGGTTGCATGATCAGGGGGCAACAGTTGTCCTGGTCACCCACGACCGGGAAGTTGCCGCGGCTGCCGGAAGTACCATGACTATGATTGACGGCAGGCTCTGTTCCGGCGTATGATCATTTTTTTGCGACTTAAGCTGCGAGGGTTGCTCCGGATTGCCCTGGGCTCTTTGCTCAAGCATCAGCTTCGTTCCCTGCTCAGTGTTGTCGGAATTATCTGCGGCGTGTCTGCAGTGTTTGCCATTTTGTCCATCGGTGAAGGGGCTAAGCGGGAAGTTCTGGACGGAATCCGGCGGCTCGGCCTGGAAAATGTTATTGTACGACGAGTTGAGATGGCCCGAGACGGTTCAGTCGCTCGGGATTGGTCAAATGGTCTGCAGATTGCCGATGCCATTCTGCTTAAGGGGGTGTCTGCAGATATTGTTGAGGTCGCTTTTTTACGCGATCTGCGGGCAACGGTTTCCGGCCTCAGCCGTGAGGTAACACCACAGGTCGTGGCCTGTTCTTCCTCCTATCTTCCCCTGCTGGGGCTTACGCCTGTACGTGGCCGTTTTATTCTGGACCAGGATGTGGAACGGAAAAATTTAATCTGTGTGCTTGGTGATACCCTTGCCCGCCGTCTTGGCCCGCAGGGGAAGGTAGGTTCCCGGATTCGAATTGACGATCAGTTATTTCTTGTTGTCGGCATTGTCCGGGGCAGTACATCTACCGGGCCTGAAAAAAGTGGGACTGTGCTGGTTCGCGAGGTAAACGAGATGCTGTTTGTTCCCTTGGGCAGTCATCTGTATCTTCGCCATGAGACTGCTGCTGGAATGGAACAGAACCTGGATGAAATGATTGTAAAGGTCAGCAGTCAGGACAAGGTGGAGGACGTTTTACCGCTGATTCGCAGAACCCTGGATCTGCGTCATCGGGGGGTTCGTGATTATCAGCTGATTGTACCCAGGCAGCTCATGATTCAGGCTGGAAAAACCCAGCGGATTTTTAATCTGGTACTCGGTGCCATCGGCGGTATTTCCCTTGTTGTCGGGGGAATCGGGATCATGAATGTCCTGTTGGCAACAGTGTCTGAACGCACCCGGGAGATTGGTATCCGTCGCGCCGTCGGGGCTTCCCGGGAGGATATCATTGCTCAGTTTCTGGCCGAGTCGGTATTGCTGACCACAACAGGTGGTATTGTCGGTATTGCTGTTGGTGTTTTCTGTTCCTGGCTTATTGCCCGCTTTGCGGGTTGGGCTGTTGCCATTACAGTCTACGGTATTGTTGTTCCCCTGCTTACTTCAGTTGTTGTGGGAATATGTTTCGGGATTTATCCTGCGCTTAAAGCGGCCGACATGGATCCGGTTCAGGCCCTGCGTTCAGCGTGAAGGCAGCAGCTAGTGAAAATATTCTTATAAAAAGTTGCAGAAAATGGTAGATAGTTACCAGGCGTTAGCGTTGCAGGTTCGCCTTGCTGCAAAAAAGTTTTTTTAGCCTTTATCCGTATGGAGAAAATCTTGGATCTTTCGATTGTCATACCTCTGCTTAATGAAGAGGAAAATATACCGGAACTGTACCGTGAACTCAACGAAGTCCTTTCCGGAATCAATAAAGAGCATGAAATTGTCTTTATCGATGACGGCTCCACCGATACCAGTCTACAGCTGCTGACGGAACTTCAGCAGAATGACTCCCGCGTTGTCGTGGTCAGTTTTAGAAAAAATTTCGGCCAGACCGCAGCCATGGCTGCCGGTTTTGACTATGCGCGTGGTGATGTTATAGTCACTATGGATGCGGATCTGCAGAATGATCCCCGCGATATCCCACTGCTCCTTGAGAAGATAGATCAGGGTTTTGATGTGGTTACCGGTTGGCGCTATGACCGGAAGGATCCCTTTATTAACCGTCGTCTGCCCTCAATGATTGCCAATAAAATCATTTCCAAGACAACCGGGGTTAATCTGCACGACTATGGTTGTACCTTAAAGGCGTTTCGGCAGCAGGTGATCAAGACTATTAAGCTGTACGGTGAGATGCACCGATTCATTCCGGCCATTGCCAGCGGTATGGGGATTTCCATCACCGAGGTTAAGGTGAATCATCGGGCCCGCAGGTTCGGGAGTTCAAAGTATGGAATCTCCCGAACATTCCGGGTTATCCTTGACCTGTTGACGGTCAAGTTTCTGCTCAGTTACGCCACTCGGCCCATCCATGTTTTCGGCATGTTCGGCCTTGCCTCAAGTGGAT
>CAZQKF010000105.1:0-6751 GCA_964593645.1 uncultured Desulfobulbus sp. | reverse complement strand
GCAGGGGAAAAAGTATAAGAAGGAAACTATGATTTTCCCACGTTTCCACCAGTGGGAGGTAGTGAATAAACTTCTTGAAGCCGCAAATGAAGAAAAGGCCGGACACTCCTACCTGGTCCAACACAGTGCCGGTTCCGGTAAGTCCAATTCCATTGCCTGGACTGCGCACCGGCTGGCATCGCTTTACAGTGAAAACGGCAAAAAGCTGTTCCGCTCGGTTATTGTCATTACCGACCGCACAGTCCTGGACAGTCAGCTTCAGGAAACAATCTACCAGTTTGACCACGCCCAGGGCGTTGTCCAGCGAATAAGCCGTGATGAAGGAGACGGTTCCAAGTCTGCCAAGCTGGCCGATGCCCTGGAATCCGGTGCGCCCATCATCATTGTGACCATTCAGACCTTTCCCTTTGTCCTTGATGAAATTCAGAGCAGAACCAGCCTTGCCGGTCACAACTTTGCCGTCATTGCCGATGAAGCACATTCCTCCCAGACCGGTGCCACTGCCCGTAAGCTTAAAGAGGTATTGAGCGCAGAGCAGATAGAAGGCGAGGAGGAGATAACAGCAGAAGACGTGCTGGCGGCCACCCTGTCTGCCAGGAGCAGGCAGAACAATATCAGTTACTTTGCCTTTACAGCAACTCCCAAGGCCAAAACCCTGGAACTGTTCGGCAGGCTGCCCAACCCTGACCAGCCTCCGTCCGAGACAAATATCCCCCGTGCCTTTCATATCTATACCATGCGGCAGGCCATTGAAGAGGGGTTTATTCTTGATGTACTGAAGAATTACACCACCTATAAACTGGCCTACAAATTGGCTCATAGCAATCTCCTGGAAGACACTGACGTGGATTCCAAGAAGGGTAAGACACAGCTTGCCAAATGGGTACGTCTCCATCCATACAATATTGCCCAGAAAGTGGAGATTATCATTGAACATTTTCGCAGCCGGGTGGCCCACCTGCTCAGCGGCCAGGCCAAGGCAATGGTGGTGACCGGCAGCAGGAAGGAAGCCGTACGATACAAGCTTGCCTTTGACAAATATATTGCTGAGCACAGCTACAAGGGTATCCAGGCAATGGTGGCGTTTTCCGGTGAGGTGATTGACCCGGACAGCGGGCCGTCCGGCTTTACAGAAATCACTATGAATCCGGGGCTTAAAGGACGTGATATGCGCGAAGCCTTTGATACGGACGATTACCAGGTTATGCTGGTGGCCAACAAGTTCCAGACCGGTTTTGACCAGCCCAAGCTCTGTGCGATGTATGTGGATAAGAAGCTTGCCGGGGTGGATTGTGTTCAGACCCTTTCACGGCTGAACCGCACCTATCCAGGCAAGACAACCTTTGTGCTGGATTTTTTCAACGAACCGCAGGAAGTGCTGGAGGCTTTTGAACCGTATTATACAACAGCCGAACTGGCCGATGTCTCCGACCCCAATCTGATTTATGATATTCAGCTGAAACTGGAAGATGAACGTATCTTTACCCAGCAGGAAGTGGAGTCCTTTGCCGAGGTCTTCTTTGACCCCAAGGGTACGCAGGGCAAGATGAACTCCATCATCAAACCACCAGCTGACCGGTTTAAAATCCGGTATCGAGAAGCAAGGGATACAATCCAGCAGATTCAGGCCGAGCTGAAGGAGGCTAAACAGTCCGGCAGCAAAACGGTTATCGACAACATCAAAACTTCCCTGAAAGAGGCCAGGGAGATAAAGGATGCCCTGGATGTGTTTAAGAAAAATCTTGGCACCTATGTCCGCTTCTATGAATTTATATCCCAGATTATTGACTATGACGATGAAGAACTGGAGAAACTGAACGTCTTTGCCGCCAACCTGCGGGCAGTCATTACAACCGAAAACCTGGACAACCCCATAGACCTGTCTTCCGTGGAAATGACCCATTACAAACTGCGAATGGTGGGAGAGCGTGATTACCGGCTGGGTGAGGCAGAGGGGGAATATGAACTACAGCCACCGGAAGGCCTTGGCTCCGGTATTGGCCGCGACCCCAAGACGGAAAAGCTCTCAGAAATCGTTGCGCGGATGAATGACCTGTTTGCCGGAGACCTTACCGACAGTGACCTGATAAACTATGCCCATACCATCAAAGATAAGGTAATGGAAAATGAGCTTGTTGTTGAGCAGCTGCGGCATAACAGTAAAGACCAGGCAATGCTTGGAGATTTTAAAGATGTTATGCTCGACTCTGTTATTGCCAGTATGGACACCCACCAGAGCCTTGCTGCTCAGGTGTTGAAGGAAAACAATGTGAAGGTTGGGTTTGCCAAGCTGCTGCTGGATATGATTTTCAGTGAGATGGAAAAAAATCCGGTTATGGAGGGTAGAGATGATACCGGCGCTTGAAGCAATTCGAATTGAGGTTTTGGAACCTCGCCAGAACAGAAAACGGGGAGACGGTTTGGCCGCAGTTGAGTACATCCAAAAAGAGGATACAGAAATACAGCAAAAATACGTAAAGCAAATATTGGATGCGGCACTGAACAAGCTTTAAATGCTGATTGACACAAGGTTTACGCTAGCAAACTCCATGCATGCTAATAACTGAAAATATGAAGAAAATTGTCAGTCGACTTCCTCGGGGATATGTTTTCACCTATGATGATTTTGCTGGAAAAGTGGAGAAGGGTGAAGCTTTGATCAAGACCTTGAACCGAATTGCTACTCCCTGCCCACTTTTGAGAACGTCAGAATAATTTACGCAACTGTTATGGAAAATGTAGATCCTGAAAATTGAAAATAAGCTGGAGGACAACACGGTCTGCATCATTTTGGGCGATATTATTTTTTGTGATAAAGTCGCCTGCCTGAAAGTGGCCATAGAAGAGCTTAATGTTTAACCAGGAAGCAGGTTTTCCACTGAGGATAAAGTCAATTTCATTGCCGACGTGATCATATTCGTTGCCGTCGACTTGATAGCCGAAATAAGCCCATTTGTCTGCTTTTTCATCCAGATGGAAGTCATGAAAGGTGATGCGAAGTTCGTAGTCGGCCCAGACATTGAAATAAAAATCAAGCTGATTATCTACCATGTTGCTCCAGGACATCAGATCCATGATCCCGTAGAAGCCGCCGTCCGTGGTACCGAATGGTCGGGTAAAGGTATTAATTTCATCATCATTGGGATCCGGATCACCGCTGGCATATATCTGGGCCAGCATGAGTTTGGGGGACAGGAAAAAATCTTTGAAAAACCAGCCGAATTTTATTGCATACCCCTGGGCATCGACATGGTAATCGCTTCCCTCCTCAACGATGAATTGCCCGATCTCTTTGGCCAGAGTTATGTCATAGACGAACCCAGGTTTATCTTTTCTCAAGAGTCGGGTACCGAAATAATAGGTATTTTCTTTTCTGCCGTTATTAAAAAAATTTCCTTTTTTCACAGAGAAAAATGGTTCCAGAGTCAACATGTCGCCAGCAGGCCAGTGCCCATAGAGCCCTACCCCCTGAAAGGGATGACGTCTGAAAAGGCTTAAGGTGTCAGGATCCTGATCCTTGGTCTGTCCATACCAGACATCAAGAAAGCTCTGTTCATAGGTAAAGGAATATCTGGCAGCATCCCATATCCATCCCACCGAGTTGGTCACTGATCCAGGTCCGAAAATACGATTATCCCCATAGCCTATGATCTGTCGCCCTATGGTCATGCTGGAGTTGTCCGTGCCTACCCCTTTAAGTTTGGCATACAGCTCATAGGGCTCAACATAGTCGTCATAGGGATTCATGACATGTTCCTGGCTGGTGTCTCTGTTTTTCACAAAATCTTCATTGCCAAGCGAGGTATTCCAGGCCCGTGAGTCATAGAGATACGCACGCCAGGCAAACCGGTCGTTTTCAGCCCCGATGCCGAAGATAACGCGCTGCAGAATAAAATCGTCATCAGGATTGCCCTGCTGCACACCTTTAGGATTGATGCTGTCATCACCGTACGCCTTTTTATTGTAGCCGTTCCATGTTTCTAATCGTTCACGAACCTGCAGTCCGGCGGTAATATCTGTAGAAGCTGCAGCAGGGTAGGGGATAAGCAAGGGAAATGACAGGAAAGAAAAAAGGGCAGTAAGAAAGCAGAAGTAACATCTTGTCGAGATATTCATTTTTTCCCTCCTGTTTGAGAGCAGATGAATTCGTGAAAAGTTTGCAGCAGTCATCATTGCGGTAAAGATGGACAACCATAACATCTTGGAATTACAGGATTCCATCCCGGTGTCAAAGTAGTGCCCAGCAAGGTTTATAACGTGTATTATGCCGGATTCTCTGTAACTGCATCTGATCTTTTCTTAAAACATTATGCCTGCCCGTAGTCCGGCAACTATCTGTAGGGTGTTGCTGCTGCCTTTGCCTTCGCCGGCGATGATCTGCAGATCCGGTGTGACCATGAGTTCTTTGGTTACCTGCCAACGATAGTAGACTTCAATGAGTCCTTGCCAGAGACTGCCGTCATATGCTGATCTCCCCAGCCCAATCCCAAGGCCCAGGTGATCAAATTTTCTGATTTCCCGGCCCCAGCCCAGCATGAACGATTCATCGAGCAGGGCCGCGCCACCGTCTGACATCGCGTAGCGGAGAACAAAATGTTCCCCCTGGTGCATACCGGCCTGCTCCAGGGTAAGGCTCAGCCCGGTCCCGTCGGTAAGCTCATTTTCACTATTATTTTTGCTTTGCCAGCCCAGCAGCTGTATTCGGGCATTGCGGTCGCCAAACCCAGTAAAATTATAGCCACCTTGGATTGTATAAAAAAGAGCTGATGAAGACAGGCTTAAGTTTATCTCCTGATCCTGATCCGTTCCCTGAATATTTGAGCCGCCCAGAGCCACATCCCAATTTCTGGTGTCCTGCCATTTCACTGTAAAACCAGTTCCATAGCTGGGAAAGGCGACAGCGGGATTGGCGGAAAAAATCTGATTTAAAAAATATCGTTTCGCACTGCGCAGCTGGTGGTTATCAAAAAAACTGTCTATACCAAACTGGCCGTAGCGTAAAATCAATTTGCCGTCGACCAATTCCTGGCTGACATAGAGATCAGGAACTTGAAACCCGGCATCAGTAAAACCATCTGCCGGTTGCCAGAGCAGACCAGTGTAAAGATTGAGTTCAGAAGGGGCAAGATTGCCATAGGCGTGACGGTTCCGGATGCGGAAGGAGAGATACACCGGACTGTTGTATTTCTGGCCAAATGCAAGCCAGCGACCGCTAAAGGTTAAGTCGCCGGAAGAGTTTCCCAGACTTCGGTCACTGTCAACATACTCCATGCCGAGCATGTCATACGAAAAAAGCGTCTCCAGTCGTATCTTCTGGAGGATTTCTTCACGCCATGTGCGGTAGCGGTAGTAGGCGTCAGGCAGCAGGCTGTGCCTGGTTGGATCATAGCCAAGGGCGTCACGTCGTTCAATGGAGGGGCCGATACTGTCTGCAGCCTCATCTTCGGCAGGAGCTGCAGAGACAGTAGATTCTACTGGCGAGGCAGGTACTGGATACACCACGACCAGGAAAAAAATTATAGAGAGAAGGCTGCGCATAAAATATCGTAGCAGGTTAGGAAGTTTATTCTACAGAGAAAATATAGCAAGATTATCCGGATTTACCAGACAAATTATGCAGGAATATCAGCCGGAGCAAAACCGCAACTCTCTGAATTGCTCTATATGGAATAACCCAACTGCCCATGCTGTTGATTATTTACATCCTCCGGCTTGACAACAGACACTCATTACCCATAAACTTCAGTTATGCAACAGTGTGTTACTTAAACTTATTTTTTCTAATTGCCTGAGAACGGAGTACAATATCATGCCGACAGCTTTCTGGCTGCAATGTGGTGCCTGTGGTGGCGATTCCATGAGTCTACTGGCCATGGAGTCGCCCGACCTCTGTGACCTGTTGACTGAGCTCGATCTTGAATTTCTCTGGCACCCTTCGCTCAGCAGCTGTAGTCCTGCCCAAAAGCAACAGCTGTTGGCAGACCTGCGCAGTGGGAAACAGTCGTTGGATATTCTGCTGGTGGAGGGATTTGTTGTCTGTGCCCCGGATGGAACAGGTACCTTTGATACCTTTGCAGGAGAGGCAAAGCTGACCCTGGTACAGGAGCTTGCCGAGCGTGCCGGGCTCGTTATTGCCGTCGGTACCTGTGCAAGTTTCGGCGGCATAGGGACAATCTCTGAGGTCGAGGCGTCCGGCCTGCAGTTTCGCCGGTCAACACCGGATGGTGTACTTGCCGTCGATTTTCGTTCCGGCCTCGGTCTGCCGGTGATTAACCTGCCCGGCTGCCCGGTACATCCGGCCCTGCTCGCCGATATTCTTTATGCAGCTTGCACCGAGGACCTGCCCCGTCTCAATGCATTCCAGGCACCGGAGGAATGGTTTTCCACCCTGGTGCACCAAGGATGCACCCGTAATGAGTACCACGAATACCGGGTGGAAGATCGAGATTTTGGAGGACGGGGCTGCATGTTTTTTCATCTTGGCTGCCGAGGGCCGCTGACCTTTTCTCCCTGCAACAAGACCCTGTGGCAGAACCGTAACTCCAAAACCAATGCAGGCGTTCCCTGTCTGGGGTGTACGGATCCTGAATTTCCCCAGCAGCATCCTTTTTTCCAAACCCCCAATATCGTCGATGTACCGCTGGAACTTCCCAAGGGAGTCAGCCGGGCCCATTATCTTGCCTATAAGGGGATGGCGGCTGCCGCAACCCCTGAACGGCTGCAGAACCAGAAGAACAGAGTAAGACGGCAG
>CAZQKF010000104.1:0-6820 GCA_964593645.1 uncultured Desulfobulbus sp. | reverse complement strand
ATGCTCTACTTTAAAGACAGCAGTGCGCTGAAACAGGCTGAGTCTAAATGGCAGCAGGCCAGTGAACTGGCTGCTGCCAAGCAATACCAAGGCGCAGAAGAAGCGGCCCGGGCGGCCCTTGTTCCTCTGGACAAGGTTCTGATCCTGCGATCCCGAAAAGATGCTCTCAAAAAAAATATCGCAGGTCTGCTTAAAGATCCAACACTTACTCAGGGACTGCAGGGCAAAATGCAGTACAAGGATCAATACCTGCCCGTTGCGGTAGTGAAAAAACTGCAGGAACTGGAGCAATTAACTGATGATGCCGAAACATTAATTAAGGCTGGAAAAATCAGCAAGGCCATATCCGCCTATGGCGCTGCCCTGAAGTTTGCCCAGACAAACGATCTGCAAACCCAGGCACAGTCCATCAGCCAGACTATTAATAATCTCCGTTTTGAAGAAACCATGGCCAGTGCCCGCAAGGCAGAAAATGCAAAAGAATGGGAAAATGCGGCGGCAACCTACCAACGGGCGCTGGAGATATCGAAAACCCTTTCTGATACAGAAGGAATGGGAGAAGTCAGCAAGAGACTTGCTGCGGCAACTTTTCGGCATGAACTTGATCAGTCCAAGGCAACCTTCACAGAGGCTCAGTGGCAACAGACCATTGAGATGCTGGAAGATGCCAAAGAAATCCTGGATAAAAATCCGGATACCGTCTCTGCAAAGGAACGCGAGGAACTCGATCGCCTGCTGGCGGATTCCCGCCTCTACCAGATTCTCTCCCTGGCCCGAAAGGCCTATGAGAATCGTGACTGGAACACAGCCATAGCCGAGTATCAGAAATCTCTTGATTTACTCAAAGCAAAACAGGACATTTTTGCCGACACCCACAAGGAGGCCCCGGCCAAAATCAAAAAGACCATGCTCATGATCAAGATCTCACGGGAACAGAGTGCGGCCACAGCAGCGGAACAGAAAAATGATCTGAAAACAACAGTCAGCCACTATAAGGCGATCAAGGAACTAGTCACATTGTCAGGGATCGCTGAGGACAGCGATCTTCTTGCAATCAAGGAAAACGCAGTCACCCAGATCAGAGACAAGTCCCTGCAGCTGGCCATGGACAACAAGATCAACTGGCTGAAAAATAACTTTGAAAAGATCTTTAACAAGGCCTACCCGTCTTCGCGTTCGTCCAAGCTGACGCGCCCCAAGGTAACATTTTTAAAAGAAGAAAAAGGAAAACAGTTCTTCAGCATGACCTGCGTAGAAAAAAGCCAGGGTAGTTCTTTTCGGCTCCAGGTCAACTATCAGTACACCCTGTCCACCGGCAAGTGGAGTATCTACTACGATCAATGATGGTGAGGATCATCATCGTGATGGTGAGGATGGCCTCCATGGCCATGAGGATCATCATCGTGATGGTGAGGATGGCCTCCATGGCCATGATTACCATCTCCTTCAAAAGCCCCACCTGCCTTGGCAAGGGCCTCTTCCAGGGCTGCCTGAGCTTCCCGTAATGAACTGACCGCCTTGTGCAGCAAGGCGGCTACTTCAGAGGTATCCGGGGCCAGCTTGTCCGCCCACTGCGAGAATTCCGCAGCATGTCCCAGATTATGCTCGATCCAATGCGGCAGCATCACCCTCAGCTTCTCAATATCATTCATTCTTTACCTCGTCTGCATGACTTCTTTGCTGTGAAACAACTCCAATTACGCCTGTGCACTGCTATTTGGGGCAAGCACTACAGAACCGCCCAGGAAATCAATACGTTGAATATGGACATCAGGAACAACCAGAGGCTCTTCAAAAAATGTCGTCAGGACGATACCGTCTGCTGTTATATCTAGACCTGTAACCGACTCCATAATTGCCTCCTGCCGGCCCTCCCGCTCTACTACCACATTAATCTGGCACATATTCACAAACCTCTCAAATTAGAAAACGAAATTCACCCTTACCCAATAGATCCTGAAGGTGAAGAACCCCCTGCAGCCTGCCGCCTGAGTCCACAACAGCCAGAACGGTTATTTCTCGGCTCTGCATGAGACTAAGCGCATCTGCGGCCATGAGATCAGCTTCGATACTCACTGGTTGACGAGTCATTACATCTTCGAGCCTTCGTTCAGTCAACCCCTGACCGTCAATGAGCAGGCGGCGGACATCACCGTCAGTGAGGATCCCCTCCAGCTCTCCTGAGCCGGCAACAATAAGGACTGCACCAATATTTTTTTCATTAAGTTCTGCAATCGCCTGTTCAATGCCAGCCTGTTCCTCTACCCTGGGTACCTTATCACCACTGAGCATAACCTCTCGCACAGCAACCTTGAGCCTTTCCCCAAGACTCCCACCTGGATGATTACGCCGAAAGTCTTCAGCCCGGAACTGGTTCCGCCTGAGTAGGGCCACGGCCAGGGCATCGCCTAAGGCAAGTGTAGCGGTTGTTGATGTTGTAGGAGCAAGTCCCAGGGGGCACGCCTCCTTGGGCACAGAAACATTTAAGGTCACAGCAGCGTACCCTGCCAGAGTTGAATGACTACCGCCGGTCATGGCGATAATCTGAACCGCACGCTCTTTTAAGCTGGCAAGCAGACCGTTCAGCTCTGTGGTTTCACCGGAGTAGGAAATCGCAAGGACAACATCTGTGGGGCTGACCATACCAAGATCACCATGCATGGCCTCTACCGGATGAAGAAAAAATGACGGCGTACCTGTTGAGTTAAGCGTGGCACTGATCTTCTGACCAACCAGTCCCGACTTGCCGATACCGGTGATGACCAGACGGCTGGGGCAGGTCATGATCAGTTCAACGGCCTGTTCAAATTCAGCACCCAGGTTATCACGAACTGCATAAATACCCTCTGCCTCGACCGTTAAAACTTCCCGGGCCTGTTCCACACTCATATTTCTCTCCCAAGATCCACAACTACTCTTCCCCTGAGCTTACCGGCAAGCATTGCATCAATGGCGCGACTCACCTCATCAAGTGTAATACAACTGCTCAGCGAATCCAACATATCAAGATGCCAGGAATCTGCCAGTTTCTGCCAGATCGACACCCTCCTGGTCATGGGACAACCGGCTGAGTCAATACCGACTAGACTGACCCCGCGCAGAATAAAGGGATACACGGTTAACGGCAGATCACCTGATGCAGCATTACCGCAGCAGGTCACTACCCCATCGTAGCAAGTCGCCTTAATGGCTGATGCGAGAATCTCACCGCCAACCGTATCCACGACACCGGCCCAGCGTTCTCTGAGCATAGCTGCCGAGGCCCGTCCCGTAGCCTGAGAGCGATCAAGTATTGTCGTACAGCCAAGATCCAGCAAAAATTGATGCTCAGTCTCCTTGCCGGTCACACCGGTCACAGCAAATCCCAGCTTGTTGAGCAGGGCCACTGCAATGGAACCGACCCCACCTGTTGAACCGGACACGAGAACAGGCAATGGTCCGGGCTCAACTCCAAACTGAAGGAGCCTGTCCACACATTGGGCGGCGGTAAACCCGGCCGTGCCGATCTGCATGGTTTCGTACAGAGACAGCTGACCTGGTTTAGCCATAACCCAAGCTGCGGGAACCCGGATGTACTGGCCCAGACCGCCGCTGGTATTCATGCCCAGGTCATACCCCATGCAGAGGACTTCATCACCCACGCCAAATCGTGGATCGTTAGTGGCCTCAATAACACCTGCTGCGTCAACCCCCGGGGTATGCGGATATTTTCTGGTTACACCGTGGTTACCAATAGCTGAAAGAGCATCCTTATAGTTGAGTGAGGAAAAATGAACTCGAATCAGCACTTCACCAGCCGGTAATTCTGCAATGAGCCTGTCTTCTACACCACGCAAAAATCCCTGCTCCCTGGTACCGCGAACAACAAGTGCCCTGTATTTCATTTCATCCATAATTCGTCTCTTTTGAAACTCAAGGAAGAATCAAACGTAACGGGTTAATATCACCTGCCACAATCCGATGTTCTACTCCATTTCGATCACGGACAACATATCGCCCATCAGAGGCCAGACCGATACCGATTGCACGGGACAAACCTCTAGTCCCTTTATAAGACAACTCGCGGTTTAAAAGGTAATCACGAGCACGCCATTGGGCAAGGATCTGTTCTCTGTTATCGGCCAGCCTGTCCATGGCTGACAACATACTGACAACAAGTGGAGACAACAACTCCTCGACTTCGAGAGCAAAGTCATCTTCATGCTCTAATGAACTGACACTGCCGCGCAGGGATGCGGGGAACTGGTCAGGCAAACTTTTGACATTAATTCCCGCCCCGACAACAACAAATTCGGGCCCGGCACCGGGAAGAAATGGGCTTGATTCCGTCAAGATTCCACCAAGTTTTCTGTCATTTAAGTACAGATCATTGGGCCATTTCAACCAGACTTTAGCGCAGCCCGACAGTGCAAGGCCTGCACAGAGTCCGACTCCAGCAGCAAGGGTTATTAGGGGTACATTAATGACATCGAGTTGAAGGCGAAGAATTATGGAAAAGTACAGCCCCCCGACAGGTGAGACAAAAACTCTACCAGCTCGGCCACGGCCGCCGGTTTGCCGATCAGCATAAATAATCGTGCCGTGCTTCGCTCCTTGCACAGCCATATCCGTTGCAATGGTATTAGTAGAATCAACAGTAGCAAAGTGATGGATCACGATATATGCCCCGTCCGGCTCCGGTCAAAATTCAGTCAAAAAAAAAGCAGAGACCACAAGGTCTCTGCTTTATACAAACTCGCAAAAATAAGCGGATTAATTCACACCGGAATCACCCTCTTCATTCTTGATACGATCAGGACGGGCATACATGGTGGTTGAGCCGGAAGACCAGAACATCAACTCACCTTTCTGCACCAGCTTGTTGGCAATATTTTTGATCTCACGGGGTTTACGGTCAGGATCGCATTTATAAAAATCCTTGATATACAGCTGCGGTTTCGGGGCCTTGTTGGCCTTTGCGATCATTGCAGCTTCGACTTCTTCAATACTCAGTGCCATATTATGTTCCTCTTTGGCTGAGATAAAAACCCTTTCCGACCCCGTAAATCGGGGCCGGAAATACACACAGCTTCTTACTTGGTATAAGCGTCTGTTGCGTTGGTGTATTTGAACTGTGTGGTCGTGTGCCATGTATCATAAGCCAGACGATAATCATCGATAGACTTATCGGTAAATGGAATCTCACACTTCTCAAAGAACTTCTCCCAACCAATACGCTCGGCCCACTCGCCAATACGTTCGTACTTGTTGGCATCGGCTGCATACACTTCAACGATCTTACGGATAACTTCAACAGTTTCCGGCCAGCGCGGTGGGGTGTTGGGCAGGAATGGGATAATCAGCTTGGAAAACTTGGGAGCTGAAATCCTGTTGGAAACCTTACCACCAACCAGAATCGCAATACCATCACCTTCCGGATCAGCAAGCGGCATAGCCGGACACATGGTGTAGCAGTTACCACAGAACATACAGCGCTCGGCGTTAACCTTAACAGTCTTGATCTCCTCACCATTCACTTCTGCTTTAGCCGGTTTAACAGCTCCCAGCGGACAGGCTGAAATAGCAAGCGGCAGCTCACAGACACCGGTGATACGGGAATGATCGATCATCGGCGGCTTACGATGCACACCAAGGATGGCGATATCTGAAGCATGAACAGCACCACACATATTCAGACAACAGGCCAGTGCGATGCGAACCTGAGCCGGCAGCTTATGGGAACCAAAATACTCAAACAGGTCATCCATAACACACTTAACCGGGCCGGAGGCATCGGTAGCAGGTGTATGACAATGTACCCAACCCTGTGTATGTACGATATTTGTTACACAGGCACCGGTACCACCGATGGGGAACTTGTTGCCGCGACCTTTGAGATCTGCAATCAGAGCATCTTTTTTCTCTGCTGAATCGGTCATGAACTCAGCGTTATTCCGGGTGGTGAAACGCAGGTAGCCTTCACAGTGGGCATCGGCGATATCACACATCTCGCGAACGTGTTCGATGGAAATAAGACGGGGGGAACCAACACGAACAGTGTAACACTCGGCTCCACTTTCGGCTACGTGCACAAGCACGCCCGGCTCAAGAATTTCATGATAAAGCCACTTGCCCTTATTTTCCATGATGACAGGCGGCAGCATGTCTGTGTACGGATGAGGTCCTAAGTCGGTAATCCGACCTTCCATAGGATTTTTTGGATCGTAACCCATTATACAATCTCCTTATATAGTTAGTTCAAATTCAGTAAAATCGGTTAACGATAATTACGCTGCATGACGTTTACGGAACTCTTCAACATCACGTTCCCAGCCACCCGGAACTTCCTCTTCTTTCCAGAAGACGTAGGGATTGGAACGAGGCTCTTTCACATGCTGCGGGATAGGCGCAACTTCCATTACAGAGAGGAATGTGGGAAGACCAATACGCTGAATGGTCTCACCTACACGCTCACGGTTTTTACCAACTTCCATCCACCAGTCCCAGATCTGCTCAATATAGTCGATGATGTTTTCATACTCGTTGTCTTTGGAAACCTTGGCAAACGGGATAACCAGGGTAGCGAACTGGGCACCGTCAAGGATCGGGGCTTTAGCACCGATACAGATGGTAGCACCTTTCTCTTTACCCGGACGCAGGGCACGAGGCATAACATTGATGCAATGCATGCAGCGGGTACACTCGGAGTTGTCGATCTTCAGTTCATCGCCTTCCATCCACATACAGTCGGTGGGGCAGAGGTCAATAACTTCTTTCTGGATATCAAACGGACCCCAGTCTTTGCCACTATGAGCACCACCGTTGGGAGCATAATTGCCTG
>CAZQKF010000103.1:0-6852 GCA_964593645.1 uncultured Desulfobulbus sp. | reverse complement strand
TTTATATGACAAATCGCATGTTGTGCTTATATTATTGGTTACGCAATGGCTGACGAAACTCGTGCAACCCCACATCGTGGTGCGAAAAAATCGTTCCGCGCCTTGCACACAGATGCTGCAGGAAGTATACTGACTGACACTAACAATTACGTTTCACTCATTAAACAGAGTTCGTCAAACGAACCTGAGTATTCATTGCAGATTAAATCCATAATGAATGCAATAACGGGTTCTGATTTTTGACGAGCGCATTTAACCCATTACAGGAAGGAACCATGAAAAAAACGCTTCTCCTTTGCAGTCTGCTCCTTGTCCCGGTGCAGGCGCTGGCGAACACACCGCCGGCAAAAGATACAGGATCTCTGGACTGGTCGGTCCAGAAAACCTGGAAACTCAGTACAAAGCCTGTGGATTTTGTCCAGTCTCTGGATAATAAAATGGTATATGTCCTTGAAGAGGACAGCCAGGTGCATATCTACTCCATCAACGGCAAAGAGATGGGCACCATTCCAGTCGACAAAAGCACAGTTGCTATTGATATCGCCCCCCGCGGCGAGATGCTGTATCTTGTGGACGACAACAACACCTACACAAGCATTGGTGTATCGTTCACGCAGAAAATCGACGTTAGTGGATCTCCTTTTTTAGGTAAAGAGAACGCACCTGTTACCATGGTCGTGTTTTCGGATTTTCAATGACCCTATTGCGGCAAAGTTCAGCCGCTGCTCGAGCAGGTGCTCGAAAACAATCCTGAAACCGTTAAAATCGTCTTCAAACATCTTCCGCTCCGCATGCACAACATGGCGGAACCCGCTGCCCTTGCCGCCATTGCCGCCCAGAACCAGGGAAAATTCTGGCAAATGCACGACGCCATTTTTGCCGCAGGCCCAAAAAATCTAACCAAAGATTCTCTGATAAAGGACGCCGAAAAACTAGGTCTGAACATGGAGCAGTTTACCAAAGACATGAACAGTCCTGAAACCAAACAAAAGTTGGCAAAAGACCTTGCTGATGCGCGTAATGCCGACGTCAGCGGCACTCCGACTCTGTTTATCAATGGACGCCGGGTCAAAAACCGCGGCCCGGAAGCGTTGCAGAAGATGGTGGACCAGGAAGTGGCCAAGTCAAAATCAGCACCGGCCAATTGAAATCATCAGTCGCCCTGAACCACGATGCAAGTAAGGATCTGGAATTTGTCGATTACGCCATTGCCCAGGTCCTTTTTGGTGATTTAAACCGTAATCTGCACATAATTGAGCTGACTGCGGATGTCCGGATTAATGTCCGCGGCAATGCCCTTCTGATCAGCGGCAAGTCCCACAGCGTAGAGCTTGCCGCTGCCGCTTTAGTCCAGTTGTATGAACTAATCCGTAAAGGCTATCCTGTATTCAGTCAGGATATTGCCTTTGCCCTTAAAATTCTTGCCTCATCACCGCAAACACGCCTGGAAGAGATATTTCTCGACAAGGTGTATATCACCTCAAAAAACCGGGTTATTTCTCCTAAAAGTGTTAACCAGAAACGCTATATTGAGGCCATCCGCAGCCAGGACATTGTCTTCGGTATTGGGCCTGCAGGCACAGGTAAGACGTATCTTGCTGTGGCCATGGCTGTATCGGCCCTGGCAGCGGAGCAGGTACGCTCGATTATTCTGACCAGACCAGCTGTTGAAGCCGGAGAAAAGCTTGGGTTTCTGCCCGGAGACATGGCCCAGAAAGTTGACCCGTATCTCCGCCCCTTAACCGATGCCCTGGGCGACATGCTGGGCACGGAAAAAACGCAGGAACTTGTCGAACGCGGGGTGATTGAGGTTGCACCGCTGGCCTTTATGCGCGGACGCACCTTAAATAATGCCTTTATCATCCTTGATGAGGCCCAGAATACCACCCGGGAACAGATGAAAATGTTTCTGACCCGCATAGGCTTTGACTCCCGCGCCGTTATCACTGGCGATGTCACCCAGATTGACCTGCCTGGCAGCAATCACTCCGGACTAGTCGAGGCACAGAAAATTTTACAGAATATCAACGGCATTACCTTTTGCCGCTTTGCCCGCAGTGATGTGGTTCGCCACCCTTTAGTTCAAGAAATCATCCAGGCCTATGAACTGCAGTCCGGCAGCAAAAATAATGCACAGGTGCATAGGTAAATGGCAGTCAATATAGTCTATACCACTGACGGGCAGGATTTTTCTCTCAACCACGACCTGCTGCTGAGCCGTACAAACCATCTGCTTGCCCTGCTTGATCAGGCCGACCGTCCGGTCAGCCTTGTTTTCATGAACGATGCCGACATGACAGAGTATAATGTCAAGTATCGCAGTAAACAGGGGCCGACCAATGTCCTCTCGTTCCCAGCAGCCGATCTCAACCAAGACTTGCCTCCGGAGCTTGCCGGGGATCAACTCGGCGACATTCTTATATCTGTGGAAACCGCTCAGAAAGAAGCCCGTGAGAAAAACAGCTCGCTTCATTGCCGTGTAACTGAACTGATTATTCACGGCGTCCTGCACTTGCTGGGCTATGACCATGAACAGTCCACCCGCCAAGCCCTTATAATGTGGGAGCGGGAACAAGAACTTATTCAACAACTTATCCATTCTGGGAGAATCACCATGCCGCATCTTGCCATTAATGTAGATCACGTGGCCACTGTCCGACAGGCCCGAGGCACCACGGAACCAGACCCCGTCCATGCAGCCGGGATTTGCGAACTTGCCGGGGCTGAGGGTATTGTCGTGCATCTGCGTGAAGACCGTCGTCATATTCAGAATCGGGACGTGCAGCTTCTGCGCCAAACCGTTAAAACCAAACTCAATCTGGAAATGGCCGCAGCCAAAGAAATTGTAGATATTGCCCTGGACATCAAGCCGGACATGATCACCCTGGTGCCGGAGAAACGGCAGGAACTGACTACTGAAGGCGGCCTGGATGTTATCGGCAATGCAAAAAAACTTAAGAAAACAATACAGAAAATGCGAAAGGCCGGCATCCCGGTCTCCATTTTTATAGATCCGGACGCCACCCAGATTGAGGCCTCACTTGAAATCGGGGCAACCTTTGTTGAACTGCACACCGGCCGCTACTGCGATGCAGCCAGTGCAGAAGAGCGGGACAGAGAATTTCGACTGATTGAGCGTTCGGCTGAACTGGCCTTTGAATCTGGTCTGCGGGTCAATGCCGGACACGGGCTGGATTACCGCACAACAGCCAGAGTTGCTGCCCTGCCGACTATTGAAGAGTTAAGCATCGGCCATGCCGTCATCACCCGGGCCGTTTATGTGGGACTTGATCAGGCAGTACGAGAAATGAGAGACTGCATCCTCATGGCCGGATAATCAACAGACAGGCTTGAAGAATTAACCTCGTTACACCGCTCTGCGGTGTAACTTCAACACCCTGCCATCCGGCAAAGAGACTGACCGACAATTATATCACCAGCTCTAGCTCAGAAATATGACCACTGTCGCCCAACAGAATCAAAATATCCCCAACTAAAATCTCCGCGTCCGGTTTAGGGTTGAAGATCATAGGCTCCCCGGCCCGCTTAATGGCAACGACAATGATATCATATTTTTTTCTGAGCCCTGATTTCATGAGCGTTTTTCCGGCAATGGAAGCCTTGTCACTGACCAGAAGTTCCTCCATGCGCAGCCCAAGTTCACTGGCCTGCATGGCAAGATCAATGAAATCAATAACCGTTGGCCGAACAATAAGCTGCGCCATGCGATGGGCACCAATGGAATACGGCGAAATAACCCGGCTTGCTCCGGCCCGGGTAAGCTTTCTGCCGACCCCGCGTGCTCCACTGGAACGAGATAAAATAAAAAGATCCGGATTCAAGCCTCGGGCCGTCAGGGTAATATATAAATTATCCGCATCTGAAGAAACTACGGCAATCAGACCACGGGCCCGTTTTATTCCTGCTTCAATTAATATTTCATCATCAGAGGCCTCGCCCATTAACTCAATATAGCCTAGGCCCTTAATATCCTCCACAACATCCGGATCCTTCTCAATCACAACAAAAGAACGATTATTTTCCTGCAGGATAGAGCAGATCTCCATACCGATACGCCCAAACCCACATACGATATAATGCTCATTCAGCTGGCTGATTTTTTTATACATTTTTCTCCTTTCAACAATTTTCCGCAACCCTCCATCAACCATCGCCTCTGCAATGCTGCTAAAAATATACATTACATACCCAACACCGCAGAGGACCAGGATCATGGTAAATATCCGACCCGCAGTATGGATAGGCACAATATCGCCATAGCCTACGGTTGTAATGGTAATAAGCGTCAAATACAACCCATCGACAAAATTCATGCTTTCCAGCAGCATATAACCGGCGGTACCGCCGCACAGGAGAAGCACAAATGGAATTATTATCAGAATTATTCTACGCATATCCTTCGAATTCACGGGCATCTGAGCAAATTGCAGCCACAGTCATAACAACAATAGCATAGAACCTGCAGCATTTACAGCTTTAACCATTTGGAACTGTTTATCATTGCATTAATTGACAAACAAATTTCCACTGTGTAAAGTAGGTAAAATGCCCGGATGGCGGAACTGGTAGACGCAAGGGACTTAAAATCCCTCGGCACTTGCGGCTGTGAGAGTTCGATTCTCTCTCCGGGCACCAGTAATACAGGGGGGTTCAGGGTTTTAGCCTTGAAACCCCCTTTTTCGTTTCCAGGCTCCAGTGTCTACCCAGTGCCTACTTTTGCTAAATCCTGCATAGCATAAACAAACCCAAACAAACTAATGCTCGGGACCGGACAAGGCCGATTGCGGAGGTGTTGGTACCGTTACGCCTGCCGTTATATCAACACGGAAGTACAGCGCTTTGGCCAACCGCTGTTTTGCGCAAATAACATTATAGGTGAAACAAATAGCGACCGCTATATTATTAATATCTGTTCGTTTGGAGATGGATCGCAACTGATCTTCATCCTCATAGCCTTCTAGCGAATTATCCAAACCAACCCCGCTATAACGGGTAGCAGGAACAGCAAAAAGGTACCCAGGCATCCGCCACCGGCGTTTTTGTTTTCTTCCAGCATTTCTTCGTAGGGGATGTAATCGAGAACCGGATCGTCATCCACTATCAATCCGTCAATTTCGTGATCTTCCTCTGCTATTTTAACTCGTTATGTTTGTGAACAAACGATTGTCTCTACAAATGCCGTATAATTCTTTTGGATATTTTCCTGAACAAAAAATCCTGTGCCCCTCCCCCGCAGCTCAGACTCCTGCGGCCAGAGGCATTACACACTGTTTATTTTGGAGAGAAGCTGATATGTAGAAGAGTCACTTGCTTGAAGAAATCAAAACCTTCTGCCTGTTTTTCGACAACTCACTTCCTTCAGGAAGAACTTCGATATTCGGCAAATCGGGCTGATACCGCATCCATCTGCTCTTGATCAAGTAGAGAAGGTTTGCCAAGCTGCAGTACCTGGCAATACACCTGGGCCAAGTGCTCAACTTCTACGGCCAGAGCCAGTGCGTTATCCAGGGTATCGGAAAAACAGATCATACCGTGATGGGACATGAGACAGGCCGTGCGATCTTTCAAAGCAATTTCAACAGCTGCAGACAGCTGATCAGTACCAAAAAGAGCATAGCTGGCACAGCGTACGGAATTGCCTCCGGCAACGGCTATCATGTAATGAAAGGCCGGAATCTCCTGATCCAGACAGGCCAGGGTTGTACACCAGGGTGAATGAGCATGGAGAACAGCGCCGGCATCAGGACGAGCCTTATATATATCAAGATGCAGCTGCCACTCCGATGATGGTTTTCGTTTCCCCCGGGCAGATCCATCCCGCTGCATCAACACAATATCGTCAGGACGACACCGGTCATAGGCGCGAGCGGACGGGGTAATGAGCACCCCCTCTTTGCAGCGAATACTCAGATTGCCCGACATTCCCTGATTTAATCCAAGGCTGTTCATGGCCAGCCCTGTCTCAATCAGGTGTTGGCGGAGGCTCAGTTTAAGCGCAGTCATTTTGATGTTCAGGATACAGGGAGAGCAACCCTTCTCTACTGTCCTCACATACTCCACGTTCGGTAATAAGTCCGGTCACCAATCGTGCAGGAGTAACATCAAAGGCCGGATTTACCGCCCGGGTCTGTTCAGGTGCAATGGAGACCAGCTGTACGTTCTGGTCGGTTCCGCGGCCTGATACCTGCAAGACCTCTTCTTCATCACGTTCTTCAATGGGGATCCCGGATCCATCAGCTAAAGTCCAGTCAATGGTAGATCCCGGCAGGGCCACATAAAAGGGAACATTGTTGTCACGAGCGGCCGATGCCTTCAGGTAGGTACCGATCTTATTACACACGTCGCCATTTGCCGCAGTTCGATCTGTTCCAACAATGCAGAGGTCTATCTTACCCTGCTGCATAAGATGACCACCTGCGTTATCAACAATCAGATGATGATCAATACCAGCGGCGTCCAGCTCCCAGGCAGTTAAATGGGCACCCTGGTTACGGGGCCTGGTTTCATCGACCCAGACGTGGAGGTCAAGACCGGCATCCTGTGCTTTGTAGATAGGCGCCAAAGCTGTTCCCCAGTCAACTGTTGCCAGCCAACCGGCATTGCAGTGGGTAAGAATATTGATCGGTCGATCGATTTGCCGGTGCTGCTGAATAAGCTGCAGGCCATGTTCGCCAAGTGCTGCATTAATAGCTACATCTTCCGTGCAGATCTTTTCCGCTTCCCGATACGCTGCAGCAAGCCGACCAGCTATGGGTTGGGCAGCAACAGCGTCACGCATCCGCTCAATCGCCCAGCGCAAGCCGATCTTTCTTGACGAAAGCGCCCACGACT